>NZ_JARXXJ010000003.1:0-162714 GCF_029893935.1 Breznakia sp. PFB1-19 | reverse complement strand
GGTAACTGGGGAGTAATCTTCTCAAGTCTACAAATTATTTTCGAGGGACGAATATAAAAGCTCTTTGACAACATAATCGACTATGATAACATAATAAAAAAAGTAACTACACTTTACTCAATGTAGTTACTTCATGGTTCTACCATGGGATATCAAACTTTACACAAAATTATTTACAGGCTCAAAAAATCTAATAATGAAACGAACGCCACTTATCAATCACTGTGAGTGGCGTTCGTTTATACTAGAAAATCATCTAGAAATGCTAATTTAGAATTTTCTTGCATTCTGTTAGTGACCACGGTGTTTTGCTTTTTTCTTTTGTTGGCGAAGTTTAAACTGTTGTTGTTTCCGCTCTTGCTTTTGCACTTTCTTTGTGTGCTTTTTTTCTTGTATTTGCGCTTCTTGTTGTGCCTTTAGTGCTTGTTGTGCTTTTGTTGTAATTCCTTTTTCTTGCATTTGTTTTTTGACTAAACGTTGCATTCGTTTTGGATTTACTTTTCTTGATGTATGATTAGTTGCTTGTACTTGCGGACTAAAAGATAAAGTATACCAGTGTTCAAATAGATAGGCATATACTTCATAATCCTTTGGTTCCTTTCCAAATGTTATTTTGCACACTTCTAAGTCACCATCAATAACACGTTCATAAATTCCAACCCAATAGGGAGCATCAAATACTACTGTAAAAGTACTTTGTGTTTTTTGCATATAAAAACCTCCTTGTTTTTTCAACACAAAGAATGGACAGCCAAGGAGGCAGGTTACTGACAAATTAGGTTGCACCCGGACTACCAGCCGGGTCGTGTTTCTATCTTTGTTGCTACATAAATTGTATCGTATGTATACAGTAAAATCAATGTACCGTATGTCATATAAGTAGACAAATTTTAGAATTATTCTTATAATTTTTTATAAACATTTCCCTTTTATTCATTTACATTTCACAATGATTTGGGATAGTAACTATGGAGGTCGATGATGGAAAATTTTAATAATGATGAATTCAATAAAGACAATTCAAATGTAGAAGGAAATAATGAAATGTCTCATACAGAAAACACAAATAACGAAGTAAATCGTAATGCAAATAATGAACACAATGTGAGTGGATTTTCATATCAACCACATCAAGATGATCAGTTTAATCGATATACATGGAATGCAGAAAGTGGAAATGGTAATGCAAATCACACGCAATATACAGAAAGCCAAGTTCCGCCACAAAAACCAAAACGTTCTATTTTACGTTATGTTGTAATTGGTTTAGCTATTTTTGTATTAGCAACAGGTGGTGCTTTTGCTGGAGTCAATATTGCAAATCACTTTGATGAAAGTAAAGACTCGGGAATCACACTTGTAAAAGCAGAAAATACATCGAAAAATGAAACCGATCGAACGAAGGTGATTGAGAAAGCAAGTAGTAGTGTTGTAGAAATTACCACTGAAGTTGTATCTAGACACCCATTCTATGGTAACTATGTTACTGAAGGTGCTGGTTCAGGAGTAATCTTAAGTGAAGATGGATATATTGTGACAAACTATCACGTTATTAGTGGAGCAAGTTCATGTAAAGTAAGACTTAGTGATGGAAAAGAGTATGATGCAACCTATGTCGGTGGCTCAGAAACAGATGATATCGCGGTTGTGAAAATCGAGGCAAAAGATTTAAATCCAGTTGTATTGGGTGACAGTGATAAACTGGTTACTGGAGAAGATGTTCTAGCAATAGGAAATCCATTAGGTGAACTTGGTGGAACAGTGACTGAAGGGATTTTAAGTTCTACTTCACGTACGATGAATGTTGATGGTGTAGAAATGGAATTACTACAAACAAGTGCTGCGATTAACCCAGGAAACTCTGGTGGTGGGTTATTCAATGCGAAAGGTGAATTGATTGGAATTGTAACGCTTAAAAAAGCTGGGGATGAAATCGAAGGACTTGGGTTTGCAATCCCTGTAAATAAAGTTGTTGAAACTATCGATAAAGTAGTTGACTCTAGTCAGTTCTAATGATATTATAAACAAGGTTTAATTCTAGGTTTTTGGATACTCCAACCACTTACTTGGAACTGAACGACCACAAGAAAATAGGAGGTAATAAAATGTTATTAAAAGCAGAAAAACAAGCAATCATGAAAGAATATGCAACGAAAGAAGGAGATACAGGTTCTCCAGAAGTTCAAATTGCAGTATTAACTGAAGAAATCAACCGTTTAACAGTTCACATGAAAGAACACAAACATGACTTTCACTCACAACGTGGACTTATGCAAAAAGTTGGTAGACGTCGTAATTTACTTAAATACTTAAAAAACAAAGACTTACAACGTTACACTACATTGATTGGACGTTTAGGATTACGTAAATAATTCATTTAAACTGGAATTCGTTCCAGTTTTTTTGTTTTTATTTGAAAAATTGGTACTGTGATATGATAAAAGAAAGTGTGAGGATAGCTATATGAATCAGAAAAAAATATATCCACGTTCAAATGATAAACAAACAGTATACTTAAATCGCGTCATTACAAAACCAAACATAGAAATTGGTGACTTTACAATTTACAATGATTTTGTTAATGATCCAAAAGATTTTGAAAATCGCAATGTATTGTACCAATACCCAATCAATCATGATCAACTTAAAATAGGGAAGTTTTGTTCCATCGCGTGTGGAGCCAAATTTATATTCAATAGTGCCAATCATAGTCTCAATTCATTATCGACCTATACATTTCCAATCTTCTTTGAAGAATGGGATTTAGATGTTAAGGATATAACAAATGCCTGGGACCATAAAGGTGACATTGTTATTGGTAATGATGTGTGGATTGGTTATGAGGCAATCATTATGCCTGGAGTGCATATAGGAGATGGTGCAATTATTGGAACCTGTGCAGTTGTCACAAAAGATGTGGAACCATATACGATAGTTGGGGGAATCCCAGCAAAGGTAATTAAAAAACGGTTTGATGAAAAAACGATTGCTAAATTATTAGATATTCAATGGTGGGATTGGCCTGCTAATAAAATACAACGTTCGATTGCAGCCATCCAAAGCGGAGATATTACAAAGTTATAAATATAGATAACTGAAAAAAAGGGAAAGATTATGAAATCAAACATACAAATTAAAGAAGAACGAATAACGGCTATAGAATACATTGATTTTCTTAAACGAACAAACTTAGGTTCACAGTATCCAAAAGAACGTTTTGAAAAGAGAATTGAAACACTTGTAAATCAAGCAGATATAAGCCTAGTTGCTAGAAATGAGAAACAACTAGTTGTAGGCGTTCTGTTTGGATTAACAGACTATGCATATTGGCTATTTATCACGGATTTAGGGGTAGATCGCAGGTATGAAAAACAAGGAATTGGAAAACGATTGATGCAACAAGCACATGAACTTGCTGGTTCAAAAGATGATATTTCTATCTATCTAGTGGCAAATCAAGATGCAATACCATTCTATGAAAAATTTGGAATGAAGAAATCTGAAGATGTGATGGAATTTAGTCAAGTACAGTGGACAAGTTTTACAGTTGATTAGGAGAGCCATATATGCAACAACAAATTGAAAAACTCTACAGTAAAGATACAAAGGTAGCTTATGCAACGTTATTAGAGTTAGAATTGGAATGTGCGAAATCGGATGCGTTGTATCCATATTTTGATACGTTTTTGGAAATGTTAGATGATTCGAATACCTATATTCGTATTCGTGGTTTTCGTTTATTGTGTCATCTAGCTGCATGGGATAAAGAAGATAAAATCAATAGAAATATTGCTAAGATTTTAAGTGCATTAGATGATGGAAAAGGAACCGCTGTACGTCAATGTCTTGCACATATAAATCAAATCTTGCTTTATAAAGATGAACTACATGAAGAAGTCGAATGTAAATTAAAACAAATGGATCTATCAAAATATAAAGATACGCTTCGACCGTTGATTCAAAAAGACATTGATACAATATTAAAGGGAATTTAGGAGACAAATGATATGTTAGAACTACGACAACTCACAGATAATGATGTAGCTTTAGTTGAAAAGTGGTTGCAAAATGAGCATGTAAAAAAGTGGTATGATATTCCACACTTAGGAGTAAGTATTGATGACTGGATGCATGAAATCCATGAAAGAGTTACTACATATAACTGGATTACTTACTTTATTTTGAGCTATCAAAACAAACCCATTGGATTTTGCCAATACTATGCATGCATTGATAGTAAAGATGAAGATTTTGGATCTCTAGATACAAATCATGCTTATGGAATTGACTACTTTATAGGTGAAGAAGATTTTCTTGGTAAAGGGTTTGGAAAGCAAATGATCCAAGTGCTTAACAAGTACATATTCACGCATACAAATGCAGAAGTGATAACTGCTGATATTGATACAAATAATACAGCTTCCATGCATGTGCTTATGGCATGTGGCTTTGACTTACTTGATGATGGTGGTAGTCGCTACGTTAAACAAAAGTAAATGGTAATATAAATGCTTTCTCAGGAATCCTTCTTGAGAAAGTTTTTTTAAGATATGCCTTTTCTACTTGCATTATGATGATAAAGAAATAGAAAGTGCTGTTTATTTGCATTCCGTGGCTAATACCTTCCATTTTTGTTTTGTTTGCTATGAATTTATGATATTATTAGTTCATATTGAAAGAAGAGGTAATAGACATGGCGAAAGAAGTATTTCGTTTAGATTTCCGCGGTCGGGGGATCGTGGTAGAAACTGGTGAGTTAGCCAAACAAGCTGGTGGATCTGTCTTAGTTAGATATGGTGATACAGTTGTATTATCAGCAGCTACTGCAAGTTCACAAGCAAAAATGGATTTAGACTTTTTCCCACTTACGGTAACGTATGAAGAAAAGTTGTATTCAGTAGGGAAAATCCCTGGTGGATTCTTAAGACGTGAAGGACGTCCATCTGAAAAAGCGACATTAACTGCGCGTATGATTGACAGACCAATCCGTCCATTATTTGCGGATGGTTTCCGTAATGAAGTACAAGTAGTAAATACCGTACTTTCCGTTGACCAAGAAGCATGTGCAGATATGACTGCAATGTTAGGAGCATCTTTATCATTATGTGTAAGTGATATTCCATTCAATGGTCCAATTGCTGGAGTTAACGTTGGTTATATCGATGGAGAATACATCATTAACCCAACACCGGAACAACAAGAAGTTTCATTAATTGACCTTGCTGTTGCAGGGACAAAATATGCAGTTAACATGGTTGAAGCAGGTGCAAAAGAAGTAACTGAAGAAGAAATGTTAGAAGCGATTATGTTTGGACATGAAGCAATTAAAGAACTAGTTGCATTCCAAGAAGAAATTATTGCGAAAGTTGGAAAAGAAAAACGCGAAATTGAATTATATGTAGTTGATGAAGCAGTCAATGCATTAGTTCGTGAAAAATATGAAGCAGAATTACGTGCTGCTGTATCGATTGAAAAGAAACTTGAACGTTATGGAAAAATCGATGAAATTACTGCTGAAGCAGTAGCAATGATTGAAGCACAAGAATTCGAAAACGATAGTGAAAAAGCAAAAGCTGCAAAACAAGCAAAACAAATTTGCCACAGTATTGAAGCAGATGAAGTACGTCGTTTAATTATTGAAGACAAAGTACGTCCAGATGGTCGTCAAATTACAGAACTACGTCAATTGAACTCACAAGTTGATTTACTACCTAGAGTTCACGGAAGTGCAGTCTTCACACGTGGAGAAACACAAGTATTAAGTGTTACGACTTTAGGAGCACTTAATGATGAACAAATTATCGATGACTTAAGTGAAGTAGATCGTAAACGTTTCATGCACCACTACAACTTCCCTCCATACTCAGTAGGGGAAACAGGAAGAATGGGTGCACCTGGACGTCGTGAAATTGGTCACGGTGCACTAGGTGAACGTGCCTTACTTCAAGTATTACCAAGTGTTGATGAATTCCCATATGCAATTCGTGTAGTTGCTGAAGTATTAGAATCAAATGGGTCATCATCACAAGCATCAATTTGTGCGGGTACAATGTCATTGATGGCTGCAGGGGTACCAATTAAAGCACCAGTTGCTGGTATCGCAATGGGTCTAATCATGGATGAAGACAACGAAAAATATACAGTATTAACTGATATTCAAGGTATGGAAGACCACTTTGGAGATATGGACTTTAAAGTTGCTGGAACACCTAAAGGAATTACAGCTCTTCAAATGGATATCAAAGTTACTGGTATTACAAGAGAAATCTTTAAAGAAGCACTTGCACAAGCTGGTGTAGCAAGAGCACAAATCTTAGAAAATATGATGGCAACAATTTCTGAAGTTCGTCCAGAAGTTTCTAAGTATGCTCCAAAAACACACATCATGTACATCAACGTAGATAAAATCAAAGATGTTATCGGACCTGGTGGAAAAATGATTAATGAAATCATCGAAGCATGTGACAATGTAAAAATTGACATTGAAGATGATGGTCGTGTAATTATTTATCACTCAGATCAAAATGCAATTAATAAAGCAGCACAAATGATTATGGATATCACAAAAGAAGCAAAAGTTGGCGATATCTATGATGCTAAAGTTGTTCGTATTGAAAAATTTGGTGCATTTGTGAACCTATTTGGTAAAGTTGATGGATTGCTTCACGTATCAAAAATTAAACACGAGCGTGTTGAGGATATAAATAAGGTACTTAAACTTGGTGATACAATCAAGGTTAAAGTTACAGAAATTGACGACCGTGGTCGTATTAATGTTTCAGCAAAAGCACTTATCGAACGTCCAAAACGTGAAGAAGCAAAAAAAGAAGTGAAAGAAGTTAAAACAGAAGAAAGCACAGAATCAACGGAAGCAAAATAAGCGATGAAAAATCAAAAGTTTAATATTCTATTTTTGATTTCTAGTATTTGTTTCTTGATTTGTTCCGTCTTGATGTTGTTGTCAGATAGCATGGTACAAGCCATTTGCTACTTTGTGATTTCACTTTCGATGGGAACTATCTATCAAGTAAATGCAAAAAAGGCGAAAGAGACAAATAAAACGGATAAGAAATAAGTAAAGGAACGTCCATAACCGGATGTTCTTTTTATGAGCGGTTAAACTGTGATTAACTTGAGAAGCGTGTAGACAACGTGTATAATTACATGGGAACATATAAGATAAAGGTGAACTATGATTTTTGAAGAAATAACAACTACGGAATTTGATGCATTTGCTAGAAAACATCCGTTACATAATTTTATGCAAACTTCACAAATGGGTGAAGTTGGGAAAGTAAGTGGGCAAGTCTCTTACTATGTTGGAATCCGCGAACATGGTGAACTCATTGGTGCTTGTCGATTGGCTGGAATAAAAAATCGTTTTGGTCAGTATTTTTTTAGTGCGTTTCGTGGACCGCTACTCGATTACAACAATAAGGAAGTTCTTTCATTTTTTACAACTGAAGTGAAGAAATTTCTAAAATTAAAAAAGGGTTATGAATTGGATATTAATCCAGGAATTATTCATAAAGAACGTGATATTAATGGAGATGTTGTGGAAGGTGGAATTGATAATTCAAAGGTAGTACCACTACTTGAAAGTTTAGGTTATCAACATGAAGGATTTATTACGGAATACGATTATTCACGACAAGTACGTTGGATGTTTGTACTTGATTTAGAAGGTAAAAGTGAAACCGAAGTATTCAAAGCGATGAAACAAAACCATCGAAATATCATCAAGAAAACAGAAAAGTTCTTTATTGAAATTAAAGAAGTTGGATATGACGATTTAGCTGAATACAAACGAATCACTGAAGAAACAAGTGATCGTCGTGGATTTGAAGATAAACCACTTGCTTACTACCAAGAAATGTATCGTCAATTTCATGACAACGGAGAAGTAAAATTCTTAATTGCATATTTAAATGTTGATAAGTATATGGAAAGTCTACAAACTTCACTTGCTCGTGAATCGCAAAAATATGAGAACTCAAAAGCGAAGAATCCGGATTCGGGAAAAACAAAAGAGTTGGGAATTACGGTTAGTAGTTTAGAAAAGCGTTTGAATGAAGCGCAAGAGTTGTGTAAAGATGGACATTATATTCCATTATCAGCTGCAATGTTTGTTTTGTTTGAAGATGAAATAACCTACATGTTTAGTGGAAGTTATGAAAAATATATGAATTTTTATGCACAATATGCCATCCAATGGTATGTGATCAAACATGGTATTGCTGGTGGATTCAAACGTTACAATTTTTATGGAATCTCTGGTAACTTTGATAAAAGTGACCCGGATTATGGAGTGTATGAATTCAAGAAAGGATTCCAAGGATATGTCTTAGAATATCTTGGAGATTTTGTTCTTCCGATATCGTATTATCACACAGTGAATAAACTGATTCAAAAAATTAAAAAGTAAGTATCTATAAGTTACATCAAACATCATCTTTGTCTATGTGCATCGATGATGTTTTTTTATGGTAAACATGGATAAAATATGAAAATTATTCAAATTAGATAGGTGCATCATGTACCATAAATTGTTTATATGTGTTAAACTATTAGACGAGGTGAACACTATGGATTTTTACACAATAATGAATGAATATAAAGAGGCATTTCTTAGTGATTTAAAAGGACTAATTGCAATTCCATCATTGGAGGATTTTAGTACTGCAAAAGAACATGCACCTTTTGGTACAGAAGTTAGAAACGCATTGGATTATATGCTTGATTTAGGTCGCAAAGAAGGATTTGTCGTAAAAGATTTAGACGGATATGCTGGTACGATTGAATATGGAGAAGGTAAAGAAAGTATCGGGGTACTTGGTCATTTAGATATCGTTCCTTTTGGTGAAGGTTGGACAAATGCACCAACCGATATGGTAGAAAAAGATGGGTATATTCTTGGTCGTGGCGTACTTGATGACAAAGGACCTACAATGGCTGCCTTTTATGCACTAAAAGCATTAAAAGATCATAATATTAAATTGGATAAGAAAATCATTTTAATTTTAGGGACAAATGAGGAAACTGGAATGAAGTGTATGGATTACTATGCAAAGCATGGTGAAATTCCAACATGTGGATTTACACCAGATGCGGACTTCCCGGTTATATATGGAGAAAAAGGACACATCAATCCAGTATTGGTAAGCGACAAAACAACAGTGATTAAGAAACTGGTTGCTGGAGAACGTCCAAACATCGTTATTGGTAAAGCACAAGCAACATTGCCGAAATTAACAGATAAACAAAAAGATGAATTTTACTACTATTTACAAGTTGAAAAATTAACTGGTCAAATTATTGATGCTGGTGAAGATGACATTATTGAAGTTGAAGGAAAATACTTCCATGCAGCAATGGCATATAATGGAGTGAATGCTGCAGTACATATCTTAAATTATGTAGGTGCAAGTTTTCATGATGATTTGGCTGCTAGTTTTGCCAATATATTGATGGACTGGAAAGGTACTGGTTTAGGTATTGCAATGGAAGGTGCATATATGGGCTTTTTAACTATGAATGTTGGAATTGTTTCAATTGAAAATAACCATAGTGAAATCACATTGGATATTCGTTATCCAAATGATACAACAGGGAAGGAATTAGAAAAACGTATTATTGATAGCTTACCAGCAAGTATTACATGTAAACCTGTAGAAGATAGCAAACCTTTATTTGTGGATCCAAACAGTACAATTGTAAAAACATTAATGCATGCATATCAAGCATATACAAAAGATATGTTCTCACCAGCAAAAACGATTGGTGGAGGAACTTATGCACGTAAGTTTGAAAACTTTGTGGCATTTGGTCCAGAATTCCCAGATCGTGAAACACCAAATTTCTTTGTTGGTGGACCACACGAAAAAGATGAGGGAATCAAAGTAAATGATTTATTAAAAGCAGGTGCGATTTATGCACAAGCCTTACAAGATCTAGCAAAGGAAGACTCGCATGCGGATGCGTAAATTGAAATGGGCAGCTGACTTTATTGCAAATAGTGAAGTCAATGTCCATAATCCTGAAGCATACCAAGGAAAGTGGCGAGAGTTGTTAAACCGTGATTGTATCCATGTAGAAATTGGAACAGGAAAAGGTGACTACTGGATTGGTATGGCAAATTTATATCCAGAACTTGGTTGGATTGGAATCGAAAAGCAAGAGAGTGTAGCTGCTTTAGCATTGCGTAAAAAAGATACACTGGAACAACAAACTCGATTTATTCATGGTGATGCTGCAAATATTGATCAGTGGTTTGCCAAAAAAGAAATTGATGTCATTCATTTGAATTTCTCAGATCCATGGCCAAAGAATCGTAATAAGAAACGTCGTTTAAGCAATGAACGCTTTCTTGATAAATATAATCAAATCTTAAGTGATGATGGTCAAATTATTATGAAAACAGATAATCGTAGTTTGTTTGAATATTCGATTATTGAATTTCAAAACTTTGGCTTCAAGCTTGAGGAAATTTATTTGGATTTTCGTAGTGAGCAACATGATGAAGATATCATCAGTGAATATGAAAGAAAGTTTATGGAAAAAGGTCCGATTTATCGTGCCGTATGGGTAAAAGGAGGAAAGTAAGATGGCTTTAAAAGAAGGAATGCAAATTCTTGAATCTGTAGAACAGTTTGAAGAATTATATAAAAAAGAAGGTGTCGTAGTTTTTACGTTCAGTGCTGACTGGTGTCCAGACTGTCGCTTTATTGAACCATTTATGCCAAAGTTGGTAGAGAAATATAGTGACTATGATTTCGTTTATATAGATCGTGACAAATTTATTGATTTGGCAATCGGTTTACAAATTATGGGAATCCCATCATTTGTGGCGATTAAGAACGGAAAAGAAGAAGCGCGTTTTGTTTCTAAACTACGCAAAAGTGAAAAAGAAATTGATGATTTCTTAGGAGCGCTAAGATGATCGCAAGAGTATTCTATAATGCAAAAGCATTTCCAGGAGTTGTGCTTGTTATCTTACATGATGAAGAAGTAATTTCTACAGTTAAAAGCAAGAACGTCACAAAACTTTTAGGTAAAGATGAAAAGCTGCTTGGTTACAATATTGAAGTTGATCACTTTGAATCCGATCAAGATGGATATCAAAAGATGACATACGATTTACTACGTTTTGTAAATACCAACTTACATGATGCTTTTGATGAAGAAATCATTCATGATTTTAATCCATACATTGTGGTTGGACGCGTACTTGCATGTGAAGATCACCCAGACAGTGATCATTTACATGTATGTCAAGTCGATGTAGGTAAAGAAGTTGTTCAAATCGTATGCGGTGCTGCCAATGTAAAAGCAAATATAAATGTTGTTGCATGTCTACCAAATGCTGTCCTACCAGATGGCAAATTCATCACAAAAGGTAAACTTCGTGGTATAAAAAGTGATGGAATGTTAGCAAGTGCCTATGAGTTAGGATTGATAGAAGAGAAGAAAAAGGGTATATTAATACTAGAAGATGAAGCTAAGGTCGGCGAACCTTTCTTCAAGTAGGAGCTAGCATATGTCAATTTTTGATAAAATTAAAGATGTACTTTTCACAGAAGAAACGGATGTAGAGGAAACTTTAATTCGTGATGAAGATGAAGGGGAATTCATCGAAGAAGAAAAAGAGGTAAAGGTACAAAAACCAAAACCGAAACCATTACCAAAACCAAAACCACGTTATGAAGATGTTGAGGCAATTACTGAGGACATTGAACGAATTCGTGAACCAGAAAGTAAGTTGGAAAACATTTTTGATATTAAAGCAGATGAGGTAAAAAAAGAAGAACCATCAATTACGAAACGTTTGCAACCAAAAATTGCAAAGGATTTCGAAATTCCTCAAGTGATTTCACCAATTACAGGTGTTACTACAGAGAAAATTGATGAAGAAGCTGAATTTGTTGCGTCGAAACCACGTCGTACGAAAGATTCTTTAGGTACTGTGATTTCGCCATTTTATGGAGAAGTGGAATTAGAAGAATTCCATCAACAAGCGCAAGTAGAACTTGCTGTGAATCAAATGCAAAGCGATGATGTTGAAGAAGAAGAAATCGAAAATATTTCGCTTGATCAAATTGTTGCTTCACCATATGAACAAGAAGAGGAAATGGTTCAGTTCTCACTTTTTGGTGATGATGCACCAATTCGTGACTTACAAGAAGAAGAGCAAGAACAAACACAAGAAGATACAGAAGATAATGAGGATCTTCCATTTTAGAAAGAAGGAAACTTTATGATTCATTTTATCGGTATTAAAGGGTCTGGTATGGCTTCTTTAGCTTGTATTTTAAAAGACATGGGTGAAGAAGTTACTGGCTCTGATATTGAAAAATTTATCTTTACGGAAACAAAACTAAAGGAACATCAGATTCCTTTTTTCGCGTTTTCGAAAGAAAATATTAAAGATAACATGACAGTTATCATTGGAAATTCTTTTGATGACTCTCATGAAGAAGTGCAAGCTGCAAAAGCAAATCCAACAGTTACAACCTATCGATATGTCGAGTATTTAGGAAAACTAGTTGATGAATATCATTCGATTTGTGTTGCTGGTACGCATGGGAAAACAACAACAACTGGTATGCTTGCCCATGTGTTCGAACAAGTACAACCAACTGGATACTTGATCGGTGATGGAACAGGATATATGCCAAAAGATGCTAAGACATTTATTTTGGAATCTTGCGAGTATATGCGTAATTTCTTAAATTACCATCCAGATTATGCAATTATTTTGAATGTTGAACTTGATCATGTCGATTATTATAAAGATATGGATGACTATGTTTTAGCATTTGAACAATTCAGTCAAAATGTAAAAAAAGGACTTGCCATCTTTGGTGATGAAGCAAGTTCACGAAATTTAGAAGTGGATGTTAATCACATGTATTATGGACTACATGAAGATAATGATGTATATGCAAAAGATGTAGTGGAAGATGCAGATGGTGTTTCCTTTAATTGTATGGTAAATGGTGAATATTTCCATGATTTCAAACTACCATTCTATGGTGTACACTTGCTTTATAATGCGCTTGGTGTGATTAGTATTGGAGTGATGAATGGACTTGATGGGGATACACTTGAGAAAGGATTGCAAAGTTTTGCAGGAGTGGATCGCCGCTTTATCGTTGAAGAAGTAAATGATAATGTCTATATTGACGATTATGCACATCATCCTACAGCAATTAAGATGACAATTGATGCAGCAAAACAAAAATATCCAGATAAGAAGATCGTTGCGATTTTTCAACCGGATCGATATTCACGAATTGAATACTTCTTAGATGATTTTTCTGATGCATTCAATAAAGCGGATGCCATATATTTATGTCCTTTTCCAGATAATGCAAAAAGAGAAGAAGGAATTACAGTTACAAATGAATCATTTTTAGCACATGTAAAACAAGCAAAAGCATGTGATATGTCAGAGGATGCAATACGTGAACTTGATGCACATAAACTAGCTGTTTATGTATTTATGAGTAGCAAAGATATTTACAAGTTTAAAGACCGTTTGAAAAGTTTTCAAAACGTTTGAAAATGCTTTCAAAATGATATAGAATACCTTATAGGAGGAATGTAATATGGGAAGTGACCAATTTATCGAAATGCTAAGCCAAGTTTCAAGCAAATTGATTCCTGTGGCAGTATTGATATTGATTATTTTCTTAATCGTATGTGTTAAGAATGTAATCGAGTCTTTAAAAACACTAAACAAAACATTAACAACAACGGAAGCGCAGGTGAAGAAACTCGATCGACCCTTACAAACGGTTGGCGATATCTCGGACACCGTCGACCGTTTCCATATCAAAACACGCGATACGATTGATGCCGGTCTTGATGCGGCGAAAGAAGGTTTCAGCGCTGTTAAGGAAAAAGCGAAAGGCGTGAAGGTAAAACCTAGACACGCAAAATCAACTTCAGATCAAACTACAGTTGAAGTAGAGGAGGTCATTATCAATGAAGAATGAGGAATTTAACGAGTTTGAAAGTCAAACAAAATATGACATTATTCGTTTAGAAGATGAGCATAAAGATGACTCAAAAAAGAAGGAAATTATTGATAATCTTTCACAAGAATTAGAAAAAGTATTTAATAAAACAAAAGAAAAAGTAAAAGATGTTAAAGATTCTGAACAAACACAAGAATTTTTTGAAAAAGCAAAAGAACAAGTTGAAAAGATGGTTGAAGCTACTAAAAAAGCGCTTGAAGACTTCAAAGAAGACGATCGAGTTCAAGATGTTCTAAAGAAATTAAATAATACATTTGATGACGTTGTAGAGTCGATTTCGAAAAATGAGACTGTACAAAAAGTCGGACAAAGCGTGAATGATTTTATGGCACGTGACGATGTTCAAGAAAAGATTGAAACTGCAAAAGATGCAACAATTGATTTTACCCAAAAAGTTGCTGATGGAGTGAAAAATCTATTAAAGAAGAAAGGGTAATGAAAGGTAGTAACGATACATGAAAAGAATTACAATTTACGATGTTGCAAAAGAAGCAGACGTATCCTTAGCTACGGTGTCTCGTGTTATTAACGGCTCAGAAGTGGTACGTGAAGACACACGTCTAAAAGTTCAAGAAGCAATTGAGAAACTAGGATACAAGCCAAATGCGATTGCGCAAGGTCTTGCTTTACAAAAGACAACAACGATTGCCTTTGTGATTCCAGAAGCAAGTTTCTTCTATACTGGACAAATTATCAATGGGTTAATTGATGTTGCAAAATTATATAACTACAACATGGTATTACATACGACAACTGAAGGAATTTCAGCAACAAGTGATATCATTGAAACCATTATTAAATCACGAGTTGATGGAGTGGTGATTTTTAATGACAAGTTAAATAATGACGATATTGCGACACTAACAAACTATGATGTTCCAATTGTTGTTATTGGAAACCGTATTTCCAACAACAATATTTGTTCGGTGTATGTTGATTATGAAGCACTTATTTATGATTATGCTTCACAGTTATATGAATCAGGAATTCGCAATATGGCTTTAGTTGAAGACCGTAAAAATCCTGCGATGATCGAAGAATTATACAAAGGATTAAAACGTGTATATGAAGAACACGGTGAAGTGTTTGAAAACTATATTACGATTCCAAAAGAATACCGCTCATCATATGAGTACTTAAAAGAATACTTCAACAACAATACACATGAGTTTGTGTTCACATACCGTGATTCACAAGCGATGGCTGTATTAAATGTTGCCAAAGAAGTAGGAATTGATATTCCAAATGATATGCAACTTGTTTGTGTATTAGATAGTAAATATAACGTAATGGCACGTCCACAAATTTCAGGATTTAAAATTCCTGACTATGATTTAGGTGCAGTGTCAATGCGAATTATGACAAAAATGTTGCAAGATGATGAACATGACAGTTATAATAGAGAAACGGAGTTAAGCTATGTGTTTACTCCAAGACAAACAACAAAATAAACGTGTAGATTAGACAAGAACCTAATGATTAAGCACTAGAGAAATGGCGGTTGGTGAAAGCCATGCAAAAGAGTTAGGAAATACACCTATGAGCGTTTACGCAACTCAGCGTTAAGGGGTTAAGTGCATAAGTTTACTTATGAACTAAGGTGGTACCGCGTTTATAACGTCCTTAGATGAGGGCGTTTTTTTATTTTGAGGAGATATGAGATGAAATTATTTGAAGAATTACAATGGCGTGGACTTATCAATGATATAAGTTCTCCAGAAATTGAAGACATGTTAAACAACAAGAGTATTACATTTTACATTGGGACAGATCCAACAGGAGATTCCTTACATATTGGACACTACTCTAGTTTTCTAATCGCAAAACGTTTGAAAGATGCAGGACATCACCCAATTTTATTAGTTGGTGGAGGAACCGGACTTATTGGAGATCCAAAACCTAATACCGAACGTCCAATGATTACCAAAGAACAATTGGATCATAACTACCGTAAACTACGCAAACAAGTAGAAGATATCTTTGGTTTTGAAGTTGTGAATAACTATGACTGGATGAAAGATTTAAACTTCATTGATTATCTTCGTGATTATGGTAAATACTTTAACTTGAACTATATGCTAGCTAAAGAAACTGTAAAATCAAGAATGGATATTGGTATTACATATACAGAATTTTCGTACATGATTTTACAAGCGTTAGATTTCTTACACTTATTTGATAACAAGAATACAGTATTGCAAGTTGGTGGACAAGACCAATGGGGAAACATTACTGCAGGAATTGAATTGATCCGTAAAAAGACAGGTAAAGAAGCATTTGGATTTACTATGCCGCTAATTACGAAAGCAGATGGTACAAAATTTGGAAAAAGTGAAGGAAAAGCAATTTGGTTAGATAAAAACCAAACATCTTCATATGAACTTTACCAATTCTTAGTTAATGCTGAAGATGAAAAAGTAATTGACTACTTAAAGAAATTAACGTTCTTAGATCGTCCAACCATTGAAGCATTAGAAGAAAAAGTAAAAACAGAACCATTCAAACGTGAAGCACAAAAAGTACTTGCTAAAGAAGTAGTTACATACTTACATGGAGAAGATGAATACGATAAGGCATTGCGTATTACGAATGCACTATTTAAAGGGAATATTCAAGATCTTGATAAAAATGAACTTGCTGATGCAATTCGTGGATTTGATACAATTCAAGTTAAAGAAGGAATGGATATTATTAATTGTTTAGTAGAAAGCAATATTGCATCTAGTAAACGTGAAGCACGTGAATTTGTTAGTGGAAATTCAATTGCGATTAACGGAATTAAAGTGACAGATGTGGAATACAATGTAAATAAAGAACAATGTATTATTAATAACTACACAATTGTGAAAAAAGGAAAACGTAATTACTACGTATTAGAGCTTATCTAACAAATGGCGTACAGCGATGTACGTCTTTTCTTTTCTGAAGTTTTCGTGAACAAAGACAATACCAAATTCACTTTATTCTAAGTCCAATTATGGTATAATCATCTAGAGGTAATTATGCGAAAAAAAACACTCTTATGCTTGATTGCAGCCGTACTCCTTGTTAGTTGTAAAACTAGTGATGAAGCGAGTTCACAAGCAATGCAAATTTATAATGTATTTAAAGAACGAATCGTTGCCAATGCACAAAACGGTTCGGATAGTTATGATATACCCTTTAATTTCACTTTTGAAATTCATGAATTAGAAGGTGATGCTGTATCGTATACAGTGATTATTGATGAACCTAAGGTGTTGATGAATCAAGTACAAATGATGGCACTTGATCCTGAACGTACTTCAGAATCTAAAATGGAACCTTCGATCGGTATTTTTGAAGAAGAAACATATGGATTAATTCCAAACCAGGTGGATGCGAGTCGTGGATATCCAAAAGGTTTAGCTGTGAATGGGGAAAGTGAAACAAACACATTTGATATTTATGTGATGGTTTCTTATATGGAAGAAAACCAAAGCAATGTACGAGTGTTCTTTTCCACGTCCATCATTAACGGTGAAGTTGTGTATGTAAAAGAGGTAAAGCATGAAGAATAATAAAAAGTCATTACTCGTTGGAGGATTAGTATCATCTGCGGGTTTATTTATTGCGAAGTTTTTAAGTATATTTTATACGATACCATTTGATGCGATTTTAAAGTCCGCTGAATATAAAGCAGTTTATGGGGGAGCATATGGGGTATACTCGTATGTATTAACTATTGCGCAAGCAGGTCTGCCATTTGCGATTGCGACGCTTGTATCCCGTTATATGGCGCGAGATGACTACAAGACAACATTACTTGTACGAAAAGTGTCATTTTATACAATGACTGCTTTTGGTTTTATCTGTATGTTATTTCTACTAGTAGCATCAGGTCCACTTGCTTCACAAATGGCTTCAAAGCCAGCACTTGTTCCATTGTATCGAAATTCACTTGTGATTTTATCACTAGCAGTGTTTATTATTCCCATACTTAGTAGTGTACGTGGATTTTATCAAGGACTAAAAGAAATTCATGTGTATTCAGCTTCGCAAATCGTCGAGCAAATCGTACGAATTTTATTTTTGCTTATCGTTAGTGGGATTGCTATTTATGTACTTGATTTTGGACGTTACTGGGCGGTCTATTTTGGTGTAATTGCGACAAGTGTTTCGGGTGTTGTGACCATTGCTTACATTAAACGAAACGACTCCAAAACTATTAAACCAGTTGTAGAATTAGCTAACCAACAAGAGAAAGAACCAGTTGATGCGAAAATTATCTTTCGCGAATTGATTATTCTTGCAATTCCATTTTTAATTAATGCTGCTTTTGGGTATTGCGATCAATTTTTAAATATCATTGATTTTAAACCAGGACTTGAAGCATTTGGTAGACAATCAGGGACCTTAATTAATGCGAGTATTATCGATATGTATCAAGATGCAGTACTCTATAAAGCAATGAAGTTAATTGCTATTCCAATGGTATTAGCACCAGGGTTTAGTTCAGCGATTTATCCATATATTACAGAAGCACGTGAACGCAATCAACCTAAAGTTGTCAGTAAATATGTAGTTGAATGTGTTGAGTCAGTTGTTTATATTTGCTTACCAATTTGTGTGGCCTTGGCATTATTTGCTAGACCGATTTTATACACACTATATGGAGTAAGCGGTGAGTACAGTGAATTATATGTCAATACATTGCAATGGTTTACCATTGAAGGAATTAGTGCAACGATATGTCCGATTTTTGCAAGTTTAGTTATTGCTCTAGGAAGACGTAAACAAATTATATATACTACGATGGTCTTTGGAGTGACAAAGTTTTTAACAAACCGTCTATTTATTTCGATGTTTGGGGTGCCAGGAATGGTGCTATCTAGCTTACTTGCATATATTATTTTTGCTGGATTGAATATCTATATTATCCAAAAAGAATGTCAAGTGAACTGGAAATACTCATTTAGAAAGTTAATCTTTATATTAACTGGGCTTGTTGGAATGTTTTTAGTTTCTATGGTATTTAATTGGACCGGATTATTAAACTACAGTGGAAATCGGGTTGTATCTCTTCTATTACTTGGATTTATGGGAATTCTTACTGTAGGTGTATATGCTGCAATTACTTTGTATTGTAATATTCCACAAAGTATTTTCCACTTTGATTTAGATGGAATTAAAAACAAGTTCAGAAGAGGTAAATGATGATTCGATTAGATAAATATTTGGCGCATTTAAAATATGGAACGCGTCGCGAAGTAAAAAAAATCATACGCAGTGGTGCAGTTACTGTAAATGGTGAAGTTGTACGAAATGATGATTATAAAATCGATGAAACAAAAGATGAAGTCATTTATGATGGCTTTATCTTAGACTATCAAGAATTCTACTACATTATGATGAATAAACCTGATGGCTATGTTTCAAGTAATAAAGATGAACTAGATCCAAGTGTTTTGCATCTAGTTTTTGAACCCTATGCCTTTGATTTACAATGTGTTGGTCGTTTAGATGTCGACACAAAGGGATTGTTGATACTAACAAATGATGGGAAATTCAATCATGCAGTAACATCACCAAAACGTCATGTAGAAAAAGAATACGTGATGGATTTGGAACATCCACTACAAGAAGCGGATATTCAACAATTGTATGATGGTGTATGTATTGATGATGAAATAAGTAAAGCGATAAAAATAAAGCAAATTGCAGACACGCAATATGCAATGGTGATTGATGAAGGGAAATACCATCAAGTAAAACGAATGATGCATGCAGTACATAATGAAGTGCTAGGATTGAAACGCATTCGTATTGGTGATCTTTATTTAGATGAAAATTTAGATGAAGGAGAATATCGTGCATTAACAAAAGAGGAAGTAGAAATTTTAGGAGGGTAAAAGATGCAACAATATTTAGATTTATGTAAGTACATCCTATCAAATGGTGAAGACCGTGATGATCGTACAGGAACTGGAACACGTAGTGTATTTGGATATCAGACACGTTATGATCTACGTGATGGATTTCCATTAATGACAACAAAAAAGATGTTTTTACGCCCAATTGCTGAAGAATTACTTTGGTTTTTAAAAGGCGATACAAACATTAAGTATTTAGTGGATCGTAACGTTCGAATTTGGAATGAGTGGCCATATGAAAACTTCAAGAAAAGTGATGAATATCATGGGGAAACATTAGAAGAGTTTGTTGAGTTGATTAAAAATCATGATGCAGATAGCGAATTTGTGAAAGTGCATGGGGCACTTGGACCAGTTTATGGTGCACAGTGGCGTGACTTTAACGGAGAAGGTGTTGATCAAATCCAGGAACTTGTTGATGGGTTAATTAATAACCCATTCTCACGTCGTCATATCGTATGTGCTTGGAACCCTGCAAAAATCGATAAAATGGCACTTCCACCATGTCATGCGTTCTTACAATTCTATGTGAGTGCAGACAAAAAGTATTTATCTTGTCAGTTATATCAACGTAGTGCAGATGTATTCTTAGGTGTACCATTCAACATTGCTAGTTATGCACTAATGACTGCAATGCTTGCACAAGTTTGTGGATATGAAGCAAAAGAATTTGTACACACAATTGGAGATGCACATATTTATAAAGATCATTTTGATGTGGTAAATGAACAACTTACACGTGTTCCATTACCAAAATGCAAATTGTCTTTAAATCCAGAAGTGAAAAATATCTTTGATTTTACAATTGATGATATTAAAATCGAAAACTATGAAAGCTATGGAAAACTTGTCGGAAAGGTGAGTGTCTAATGGTTTCACTAGTAGTTGCAATGGGTGATAATCGAGTTATAGGTAAAGATGGATGGATGCCTTGGAATTTACCAGAGGATTTAAAAGTCTTTCGTAGCATTACATTAGATCACAATATTGTAATGGGACGTACGACTTTTGATAGTATGAAAAAGCCATTACCAAGACGTCACACTTATGTCGTAACAAGAAATACAGAGTATACATACGATCATGAAGCTGTGACGATAACACATGATTTAAAAGCGCTATTAGAGACATTTAAAAATAATGAAGATGTCATATATGTAGCTGGTGGTGCCCAAATTTATACAGAAGCGTTACCCTATGTAGATGAAATGTGGATTTCTTTAGTAGATGAACACTATGAAGGAGATACATTTTTCCCAGCTTTTGATCCAAATGATTTTATCGTAGTAACAAAAGAAAAAAAGGAAGGATTTACGTTAATACACTATCGTAAAAAGTGAGAAGGAAATGAACATTGTTGAAATAATTGAAAAAAAACGTGATGGACACGAATTAAGTTCACAAGAAATTGCATACTTTGTAGAGAGTTATGCAAAAGAAGAAATCGCAGAATATCAAGCCAGTGCATTATTAATGGCGATTTATTTACGTGGAATGAGCAATCGTGAATTATCCGATTTAACCAAAGATATGATTGCAACAGGTAAGGTATATAACTTTAGTGATTTAGAGGGTATCTTTGTTGATAAACACAGCACAGGGGGTGTTGGTGATAAGACAAGTCTTGTACTTGCGCCAGTACTTGCAGTATGTGGTTTAAAAGTTGCCAAAATGAGTGGACGTGGTCTTTCTTTTACTGGAGGAACACTAGATAAACTAGAATCAATTCCAGGCTTTCAAGTAGCCATCTCTGAAGAAGACTTCAAGAAACAAGTAAGTGAAATTGGATGTGCCATTATCGGACAAAGCAACGATATGGTGTATGCAGATAAAAAAATGTATGCATTACGTGATGTTACAGGTACTGTAAGTAGTATTCCATTAATTGCATCAAGTATTATGTCTAAAAAACTAGCTGCAGGAAGCGATGTGATTTTACTTGATGTGAAGTGTGGTGATGGGGCATTTATGAAAGATGTTGAAAGTGCTACAGAACTTGCTAAACGTATGATTCAAATTGGTAAAGATGCAGGAAAAGTTGTGAATGCAGAAATCACAAGTATGAATGATGTCTTAGGAAGCATGGTTGGTAACTCATTAGAAGTACTTGAAGCAATCGAAACATTGCAAGGTAAAGTACATAATGATTTCTATGAACTTTGTGTACACTCTGCTGTTACATTGTTGCAATCATCAGGAATTTGTACAGATGAAAAAGCAGCACACGACATGGTAGTAAAAACGTTAAATGATGGTTCAGCACTTGCTAAATTTAAAGAAATGGTCGCAAGTCAACACGGAGATACAAGTGTAGTTGATGATCCATCAAAACTTACAATTAGTGATAAAACAATCGAAGTACTTGCAGATACAAGTGGATATATTTCAAAAATCCATGTTGAAGGAATTGGTTTGCTAGGATGTGCTTTAGGTGCAGGGCGTATGCGTATTGAAGATGCAATTGATCACAGTGTCGGTATTGAAGTGTATAAGAAACACGGTGATGCAATTGAAGCTGGTGAAGCTTTATGTAAACTGTACTACAATGAAGTATTTGATGAATCATTTGTAAAACAAGCAAAAGATTGTTTCACAATTTCAAAAGAACCAGTGGAAGTAGAACCACTAATTTACACAGTATTATAAGATTTATGAATAAAGAAGGGAGTGGCAAAAGATGAAAATCGCTTTAGCCCAAATGAATGTGGTAGCAGGTAAGTGTGAACAAAACTTCCAATCCATGGAACATTGTATCGCTCAAGCCAAAGATGATGGAGTCGATATCATCGTATTTCCAGAAATGTGTATTTCTGGATATCTATTGCAAGATAAGTTATTAGATGAGGCATTTTGTGCGTACGTACATAGCTTTAATGAGCGAATCCTTGCCTTAAGTGATACGATTGGTATTATCTATGGAAACCTGTATCATGGAGCTCTAGAAGGGATAGAAAAAGGTCGTGATGGACGAATCTTGCATTGTAATTGTGCATTCTTTGCGCATAATCAACGTTGGGTAAAAAAAGAAAACGGAATCATGGATGGAATGCACATCAAGCATTTAAATCCAGATTATCGAATCTTTGATGATTCACGCTTCTATTTAAGCGGAATGGAGGTAAGTAATTATCTCTATAAGAAAATGGATGCACTCATCTCACCATTCCTATTTACAACAAAAGATAAAACCTATCGAATTGGACTTGAAGTTTGTGAAGATATTTGGTCATATGATTACAGTGTCGATCCTACGAAGATACTTGCGAATCAAGATGTTGATTTTATTGTGAATGTATCAGCGAGTCCATATACACGCAATAAAGAAATTTCACGAAATAAACAACTGCTGAAACATGCAAGTGAGCTTGGTGATAAAATGCCAATGGTTATTTATGTAAATGCAGTTGGTATGCAAAACAATGGTAAAAATGTAATTGTATTTGATGGAGATTCTACTGTATTTGATACAAGAGGAAAACCAATCTTCGCATGTAATGATGGATTCAAAGAAGAATATGCAGTTTATGATTTCCATAGCATTCGTTTAGATTCGTTCTGTGAAAATAAAATACTTGAAGCACTTACAGTTGCTTTATATGAATTTGATAAGCAAATGTTTCCATTTCAACCAAAGTGGATTATTGGTTTAAGTGGAGGCATTGATAGTTGTATCAATGCAGGTTTACTTGTAAAAGCATTAGGAGCAAACCGTGTGGTTGGTTATAACTTAGCCACAAAATACAATAGCGATCTTACAAAAAACAATGCAAAACAAGTTGCTGATACATTAGGTATTGAATTACGAAATGGTTCCATTGAAGAAGTTGTTGGGGCTACTGAACAAACAGCACAGATGTATGGCTATGAAAAACCATATCCATCACTCGTTGTAGAAAATATTCAAGCTAGAGTTCGTGGACATATGTTAAGTACATTTGCAGCACTTGAAGGCGGAGTAATTGTAAATAATGCCAACAAGGTGGAAATAGCAGTTGGATACTGCACACTCTATGGTGATAGTATTGGTGCTATTTCACCAATTGGAGATTTAACGAAAGTAGAAGTATTTGAACTTGCTAAACAAATCAATGCATACTTTGGAAAGGAAGTAATTTCAAAAACTCTCATTCCTGAAATTAAGGATGGAATGTTGGATTGGAAAATGCCTCCTAGTGCAGAATTGAAAGATGCACAAATCGATCCAATGAAATGGTATTATCATGATGAATTGATTCATCGTTTCTTTGATTATCCAACGATGAATGTGGAAGCCTATTTAGAAAACTATCTTGATGGCAGTATTTATGATGAAGAAATTGGTAAGTGGATACGATACTATCATTTAGATGATGGAAAAGCATTTATTGAAGATTTGGAGTGGTTTTTAAAGCAAATCGCGAATTCTGTCTTCAAACGGATCCAAATGCCACCGATTGTCAGTTTGAGTCGTGGAGCCTTTGGAAATGACTATCGAGAAGCACAACTCGGTGTGATTCAAAGTAAACGCTATCAAGAATTGAAAGAAAAGATACTCTTGCGTTGATTTTCTTTTGCATTTGCACGGTTTTATAATATAATAAAACATGGTATTTAAGGAGTGAGGGAATTGAATAAGGACAATATTGTCAATGACAAGGATGTCCGTTTGGCACTAACGCTTAAAACAAGTCAGTTGAAACGTGAACAAATCAAAAATATAACGTATCAGCAAGTCGTGAAAACGATGAAAGAATTTGTTTGGAAGAATAAGACCATTCGACATGTCCATGATGCAGTAAATGATATTATGTCATTACAGGCATCAACTGTGGTCGCATACTTGTCGTATTGTGCAATTGAAAAAGGATCAAGCATGGGACTTGATAAAATCGAAGGGGTTATGAGAGGAGATTTGGATGAATAAAAAAAGACTCGTTGTCTTTCTGGTATCGGTAATAGCGATTATTGGAATTGTGGGTGTAAGCGCAAAACCAGCAATAGACAACATGAACCTAGGATTAGACTTAAAAGGTGGATTTGAAATTTTATATGAAGTATCACCACTAGAAGGTTCAGAAACAAAAAAAGTGGATATGGCAGCAGTAGCAAGCTCTGTATCAAAACGTGTAAATGTACTTGGAGTAAGTGAACCAGATATCACAGTTGAAGGGGATCGTATTCGTGTACAATTAGCAGGTGTACAAGATAATGAACAAGCACGTAATGTAATTTCTAGTAGTGCAGTACTTTCATTTAGAGATACATCTGACTACTTATTAATGGATGCAACGGTTTTAAAAGATGGTGGTGCATCATTAGCTTTTAATGAAGGAAAACCAATTGTTAACTTAAAAATTGCAGATACAGCTAAATTTTATGAAGTGACTTCTGCACTTTCACAAACATCAGATAAATTGATGGTTACTTGGTTGGATTACCAAGAAGGTCAACGTTATGCTGAAGAAGCAACAAAAGTAGCAACAGAAGAAGGTCCTGCATACATTTCTGCAGCGACTGTAAGTGAAGGTTTAAATTCAGAAACGGTAATGATTTCTGGTAACTTTACTGAAGAAGAAGCACAAGAACTTGTTGATTTATTAAACTCAGGATCTTTAAATTTCCAAATGAAAGAAATTTACTCGAATGTAGTAAGTCCTAACTTAGGAGAAGGTTCATTTGAATCAACAATATTAGCAGGTGGAATTGGTATTGCTGCTATCGCGGTTTTATTAATTGCACTATACCGTTTCTGTGGATTTATTTCTGCGCTTTCTGTAGCGATTTACTTAGTATCAACATTAGCTTTATATACATTATTAGGTGGAGTATTTACTCTTAGTGGTATTGCTGCCTTAGTTCTTGGTGTAGGTATGGCTGTTGATAGCAGTGTTATTACATTTGAAAGAGTTAAAGATAGTTTATACGCTGGACGAAGTGTAAAAAATGCCTTTAAAGAAGGTAGTCATAACTCACTATCAACAATTCTTGATTCACAAATTACAACTATGATTGCTGCATTAATTCTTTATATTTTCGGAACAGGAAGTGTTAAAGGATTTGCGACAATGTTACTTATCTCAACAATTCTAGCAGTTGTATTTAACGTAACATTGGTACGTTTCTTACTTGGACAAGTTGTAAAAAGTGGATACCTTGATAACAAAAAATCTTGGTTTGGAATCAAAGAAGATTACATTCCAAATGTACAAAGAGGTGAAGCATACGAAGATCACTCACCATGGAAAAACTTTGATTTTGTTGGTAAAGCAAAATACTTTATTGCAATTTCAGCAGCTGTAATGGTGTTAGGAATTGGATCTATGGGATTCAATGGAATGAAGGGTGATGGTGTCTTTAACTTTGGTATTGATTTCTCAAGTGGTACGAAAATCACTTTAGAAAGCAAAGGTGGTTTAAAAGCTGACACCTTACAAAAAGAATTCGAAAAACTTGGTGTTGAACCTAGTGATATTACACTATCAGGAGAAAACAATGAAATTGCATCTGTATCGATTAAAAAAGCGATTACAGAAGAGCAACGCGAACAAATTTCTGATTACATGACAGATACATATAAAGAAATTGAAGTTTCAGATTCTACAGTATCTCCAATTGTTGGTCGTGAATTAGTTAAAAATGCGATTATTATGTCATTACTATCTTGGCTTGCAATTCTAATTTATGTAAGTATCCGATTCAAATGGGATTTTGCAGTTAGTGGAATTGTTGCCTTGATTCATGATGTGTTTGTTATACTTGCAGTATTTGCCATAACACGTATGGAAGTTACAACAGATGTTATTGCCGTATTGTTAACAATCATTGGGTATAGTATTAATGACTCGATTGTAATCTTTGATAGAATGCGTGAAAACTTGAAAGGATTTGCGCGTAAACAACCATCGCAAGAACAACTACGAGATATTGTAAACGTATCTTTACGTGAAACATTTGGACGTTCCGTTGTAACTGCATCAACTACGATTTTACCAGTTATTGCACTGCTTATTTTTGGTAGCCGTAACATCTTCCAATTTAATGTAGCACTTCTTGTAGGATTAATTGGTGGTTGTGTATCATCATTATTTATCGCACCACAACTTTGGTATGTATTACGTTTAAAATTTAAAGTTAAAAACAAACCAAAGAAAAAACAAAAGAAATTAAAAGGACCACAAGAACATATTATTCCTGGGGTTAACGATTAAATAACATATAGATTTCTCTGTGTATGGTATACATGGAGAAATCTTTTTTCTTTTATGATATTCGTGCTTTTATGGGTGATTTTATATTGCTTACTAGTAAACTGTGATACAATACTTGCATGATATATGAAGAATATAAAGCAGATGATATAGCAAGCATTGTCCATCAGTATCAAGTAGATCCACTCGTGGCAAAAGTGTTTAGTTATAATCAACTTAAGAAAGCTCAAATTGAGCAAATTTTATATGATACGAAAACAACAGAAGACTTATCATATACAGATGCGAAACCTATTGTAGAACGATTACATCAAGCAAAAACAAATGGTGAAAAAGTTCTTATTTGTGGAGATTATGATGCAGATGGGATTTGTTCAACAACCATCTTGTATGATGCACTACAAATCTTTGGAATTACTTGTGGATACTATATTCCAAATCGTTTCACTGAAGGATATGGGTTAAACAAGAAAACCGTTGAGATGGCAATTGAAAAAGGATATAAAATATTGATTACAGTGGATAATGGGGTGAAAGCTTTTGAAGCACTTGCGTATGCAAAACAACAAGGGTTAACAATTATCTTAACAGACCATCACAGCTATGAACAAGATGAACTGATCTGTGATTACTTTTTACATCCGCAAATCATGCAAGAAGAATTTCATCATTTATGTGGCGCAGGTGTGGCTTTCATGATTAGTCGTGCACTTATTGGACGACACGATTATCATACAGCACTAGCAGCAATTGCCACAGTTGCAGATATGGTTGGTGTACTTGATGCCAATCGAATCATTATTAAGGAAGGTTTATCATTTCTTAACCAAAACTGGTTTGCGAATATTCAACTACTTGCAGATGATAAAAGCGCATGGACAACAACAAAAATCGGATTTCAAATTGCACCAAAGTTAAATGCGATTGGTCGATTAGCAGATAAAGCAAATGTAAATACAATTGTTCGCTACTTATTATTACAAAATATTGTGCAGATTGAACAAAGTGCAAAACAAATCAAATCAATTAATAGCTTACGTAAAGAAATCAGTGTTGAAAATGAAGCGATGGCACTACAAAAAGTAAATGCTGAAGATGATTTTATGGTTGCATACTCAAAAGATTTTCATGAAGGTCTTAATGGTATTGTTGCGATGAAGCTTACACAAACCTATGGAAAAAGTGCCATGGTTCTTTCCAATAAGGATGGAGTCTTAAAAGGAAGTATTCGTTCTGTCGGTTTAGATTTACGACATGTGTTTAAAGATATGGATGATATCTTGCTTGCATATGGTGGACATAAACAAGCAGCTGGTATTTCTTTTTATGAAAAAGATATTGATACAATTTATCAACACTTGCAAAAAGTTGCTAAAGAAGAAAGTGTGGAAGATGTTGTAGTGTATATTCCTTTGCAAAATGAAGACCTTACGATTGCACATATCGAAAGACTTGATTCACTGGGTCCTTTTGGAATTGACTTTGCAAAACCAAAGTTTGCATGTACAATTGATGAATTTCAAATGAGTACATTAAGCTATGGAAAACACTTGAAAATACAAACATCAAATATGGACTTTTTATACTTTAATCATGGCCATGAATTAGCAAGTTATGAGCATAAAAAGTTGACTCTTATTGGCGATGTTTCAATAAATACGTTCCGTAATAAAAAAACAATAACCATGATTGTAGAATCTGTGTTATTATAACAAATGAGGTATGAAAATGGACTTAAAAAAATATATAGCTGAAATAGAAAACTTCCCAGTAGATGGGGTATTATTTAGAGACATTACACCGCTTATGCAAGATGGAAAAGCATTCCGTGAAGCGTGTGATGCATTAATTGCATTTGCTCTTGAAGTAGGTGCAGAAGTGATTGTTGGACCTGAATCTAGAGGATTCATTTTTGGTTGTCCAGTTGCCTATGCATTAGGTATTGGATTTGTGCCAATTCGCAAGCCTGGAAAACTACCAAGAAAGACAGAATCAATTGCTTATGACTTAGAATATGGTTCAAATGAATTACATATTCATGCGGATGCAATTAAGCCTGGACAAAAAGTATTAATCATTGATGATTTACTTGCAACAGGTGGAACTGTAAAAGCAACAATTGATTTAGTAGAACGTCTTGGTGGGGAAGTTGTAGGATGTGAATTCTTCAATGAACTTATGGAGTTAAAAGGTCGTGACTTATTAAAAGGTTACAAGATTAAATCAATTATTCAATATGACTAAAAGTGCGAATGCACTTTTTTCATAAGGATGTTATAATTTGTGTAATAAAGAGGAGTTTTATGGAAGACAAGTTGATCACGTTTGAAGAGGTCATGGATGAGGTAAAGGCCTATATTAAAAAGGAAGAAAACCTAAAACTTATTCAAGATGCTTATGAATTCGCCGAAGAAAAACACCGGCCACAAAAAAGAAAAAGTGGTGCACCATATGTAGTGCACGTTTTACATGTGGCAAAAATACTAGCTGACTTGCGTACTGGACCTAGTACGATTGCAGCAGGACTACTTCATGATGTAATTGAAGATTGTGGGGTCACTAAAGAAGAATTCATTGAACGATTTGGTCAAGAAGTGTATATACTTGTCGAAGCAGTTACGAAAATTGGTTCCTTAAAATTCAGTGATGAAGAAGAGTATTTAGCAAGTAATCACCGTAAGATTTTTATTGCGATGGCAAATGATGTTCGCGTCATTTTAATTAAACTCGCAGACCGTTTGCATAATATGCGTACACTGCAATTCATGAAGCCAGAAAAACAAAAGAAAATTGCACAAGAGACCTTAGATGTCTATGCTCCAATTGCACACCGTTTAGGGATTAGCGAAATTAAAAATGAATTGGAAGATTTATCTTTCCATTACCTAAATCCTGAAAAATATTACGAAATTGCAAAATTAGTAGAAAATAGAAAAAGTGAACGTGATGAACAAGTCCAAGAGATGATTCGTGAGTTTTCAAGTATTCTTGAAGAACGTAATTTACCATTCCGTATGTTTGGTCGTAGTAAACACCTATACAGTATCTACAAAAAGATGGTAAACAAAAATAAGCGTTTTGAAGAAATTTTAGATTTACTTGCCATTCGTATCGTAACAAACACGGAAGTCGGTTGTTATGAGATACTTGGATATATCCATGCGAAATATACACCAATTCCTGGTCGATTTAAAGATTATATCGCTATGCCAAAGATGAACATGTATCAAAGTTTGCATACGACAATTGTTGGAATTGAGGGGAATATTTTTGAAGTGCAAATCCGTACAGAAATGATGGATGACATTGCGGAACGTGGGGTTGCTGCGCACTGGCGTTATAAAGAAAACTCAAACTATGTACCAAACCAACAACAAAAAGAAATAGAAGAACAATTACACTTCTTCAAAGATTTCCAATTGATGAGTGAAGATGTAAATGAAGATGCAAAATCATTTATGAATTTGATTTCTAAAGATATCTTTGAAGCAAATGTATATGTGATGAGTCCAAAAGGGAAAGTTATTGCACTACCAAGTGGATCAACACCACTAGATTTTGCATACCGTATCCATACAGAAGTTGGTCACCAAACCATTGGGGCAACAGTTAATGGTGTATTGGTTCCTTTAAATACACAACTAAAAACGGGTGATGTTGTTAACATCAAAACAAACAAGAATTCAAAGCCAAGTGAAGATTGGTTAAAAATTGTAAAATCAAATCATGCAAAAAACAAAATTCGTTCCTATTTCCAACGCATCAAACAAGAAGAAAAAGAAGAAGGTGCAGAAAAAGGAAAGAAAATGCTAGAGGATGAATTACGTAAACGTGGTTATGAAACTAAAGACTATATGGTGAATCGTCATCTTGAAAATCTAGCTGGTCAATTTAAAATGCATACATTAACGGATTTGTATTATGCAATATTTGTTAAGGCATTGCCATTACAAAATGCGATTGAAAAATTGACACACCAAAAAGCTGGAGCTGGTGAAACGGGAAGTAAAGATATCGAGTTCAAAACACATGCACCAACGAAAAAGGAACTTAAAGAACAAAGTTCAAGTAAGTATGGAGTTCATGTTCCAGGCATTGACAGTATTGTTATTAGTTTGGCACCATGTTGTTCACCAGTACCTGGTGATGATATTGTTGGATATATTACCAAAGGGCAAGGGGTTAAAGTTCACCGTAAGGATTGTCCAAATGTACAAGATTTAAAGGAACGTCTAATAGATGTGGAATGGGAAGATAATCGTACTGTAAAAAACTATCCAGTACATCTTGTCATTCATTCTACAGATCGCAATTTCTTATTAAGTGATATTGTAACGGTATCAAGTCAAAGCAAAGTAGGAATGCAACATGTGGATAGTAAAGTAAATGAAGATGGAATTCACGCAACAACAAAATTAACTGTTCTTGTACAAAATCTTGATCAATTACAAAATTTAATGACGAACTTAAAGAAAGTAACAAGTGTAAACTCAGTCGAACGTGTAATTCTATAGTTTGAAAAAATAACCACTTTATTAGTTGTCGTTGACGGAAAACTAATGAAGTGGTATTATAATACTATCTTATCGGTCGTCCGGCCGACTGGTATAGGAGTAGCTATGAGTAAAAAAGAAAAAAAGAAACATGAAGTTGAAGTGTTAGAAACAAAAAATGAAGAAGAAAAAGTTCTTGTTGATATGCGAACACATATTTTACGTGTTGCAACTGATTTGATGATGAAACAGGGAATCAAGGAAACAAGTTTAAAAGATATCGCGAAAACTGCTGGCATTTCAAAAGGAACGCTATATTATTACTATTCAGCTAAAAATGACATTATATTAGATATTGCTGATTTCAATTTAAAGGGAATTACTGATGGTATTTTTGAAAATGTAAAAGATAGTGATTCTGTAGAAACAATACTTTCAACGATTATGAATAAAGTGTTGCATGCAAATCAAAGAGCGAAATTACACGTTCATTTACTCAGTCAAGCAATTGTTGGCGATGAAGAGCTCGCAAAGCGTTTTCAAAGTATTTATAATCAATGGCATCATCAACTTGCTACTATCCTAAAAGATCGTTTACCAAATCATGATGTCGATGCATTTGTGTATATTCTTGTAGGTAGTGTAAATGGATTGATGATGCAAAAGTTAATTTGTGATGAAAAGTATCCAGTTGATGCAATTGTGAAAGAGATGGTGAGATAAATGGAGCAAGCAATGATGAGAAAACAAAGTAAACTAGATGCAATAACAATTCCACCATATACAAAAGGTGAAGAAGTATTCAATATGGTTAGTCATATCGTTGGTGGTGTATTAGGAATAGTTGCAACAGTACTATGTGTGGTGATAGCTGCAAGACACCAAAATGGATATGGTGTTGTTAGTGGTGCAATTTTTGGGGCAACTATGATTTTGCTTTATACAACAAGTAGTGTGTATCATGGTTTGAGTCCACGCTTAAAAGCTAAGAAAGTATTTCGTATCTTAGATCACTGTGCAATTTATTTACTCGTTGCAGGAACGTATACACCCATAGCTTTATGCACCATTCGTGAATATGATAATCAACTTGGATGGACACTTTGTATTGCAATTTGGCTAGTGGCAATTGCTGGTATGATATTAACAGCTTCAAAGTTTAAAAAGTTTCAAATATTAGAAGTAATTATCTATCTAGCAATGGGATGGAGTGTTTTGCTTGCTAAAGATGCAGTACTTACTGGAGTGGGTTTTACTGGATTACTATATATGTTAATTGGTGGTATTGCATACTCGATTGGTGTTATTTTCTATGCTCTAGGAAAGAAGATGAAATATTCACATTCGATTTTCCATTTATTTATTCTAGTAGGTAGTTTCTTTCATTTTCTTGCAATTGTACTATATGTAATGTAATTACATTATGCGATTGCATGTCAATTTGCTAAAGTAACAGTAAAGGAGATAGACGATGAGTAAATACGATGTGTTATGGAAATATGTAAGCACTAGTGAAGAGAAATGTTTGGTTCTATCTTATGAAGATATACTTTCTATAACTGGAGTTCCAATTGATCATTCATTTCTAACCTACAAAAAGGAATGTTGTAATTATGGTTATGAGGTCAATAAAATATCACTAAAGAATAAAACGGTTGAGTTTAAGAAAATTGAGAAGTAAAGCATACAAAGTGGGAACGAATTTGATTTGTTTAAACTTCGATTATGTAATGTGAGCATTTCATTGTTTTTTTTCACTAAGCGTGGTAATATATTCACATATATCGAAGAAAAAGAGCTTTATGTAAGTAGTCTATAGAGAGGAAACGGTTGGTGAAAGTTTCTGATAAGCTACATAAAGGACGCTTTGGAGATGCTAGTTAATCCTAGCCGTTAGCCAACGTTACAGGTCTTGAGTGCATGTATGTATACATGAACTAAGGTGGTACCGCGTATAAACGTCCTTAGAAGTAAGGACGTTTTTCTTTTAGATATATACATAAATGTTGTAATTACTAACATAATGAAAGGAAGTGAGTAGATGGCAACAACAGTAGACTATATAGAATTTGTGATGGATCAACTTCACAGTTCATATGAAACACGACATCGTAAGATGTTTGGTGAATACATGGTATATGCAAATGATAAACCCGTATTACTCGTTTGTGATAATACCGTGTTTGTAAAAAAACATCCGCAATTAGAAGAACTCATGAAAGATGCTAGTTGTGGTCTTCCATATCCATCTGCTAAAGAACATTATGTATTGGATATAGAAAATCGCAAACTTGTTGAAGCGGTAATTGAAATACTGGAAGAAGTAACTCCAGTACCAAAGAAAAGAAAGAAAAAAGGAGAATAAGATGAAGCAATTTCAAAACCCAAGAGGGACTAGTGATATCCTTCCTAAAGATGTTAAGAAATGGCACGCAATTGAAGATGTGATTCGTCAATTTTGCATGCTTTATGATTATGAAGAAATTCGTACACCAATGTTTGAAGACACTGCAGTTTTCAAACGTGAAAATGATAGTAGTGATGTCGTAAATAAAGAAATGTACACATTTTCCATAAATGGAAAAGACTCTTTGACGTTACGTCCAGAAATGACTGCAAGTGTTGTACGTAGCTTTGTACAACACAAGATGTTTGGTGAAGGTGATTTACCAAAGAAATTATATTATGTAGGACCAATGTTCCGTTATGAACGTCCACAAAAGGGAAGACAAAGAATCTTTCACCAATTCGGTGTTGAAGTTATTGGTGCGAAAAATCCATACCTTGATGTTGAAACAATAGCTTTAGGATATTCTATTGTTTCTGCATTAGGAATGAGCGAATTAAAAGTATTAGTGAATACACTTGGTGACAATGAAAGTCGTGAAGCGTATCGTAAAGCATTGAAAGAACACTTTGAAAAAGATATCGATAACATGTGTGCGGATTGTAAACGTCGTTTAGAACAAAACCCACTACGTTTATTGGATTGTAAAATTGATGCAAAACGTGAATCAATGAAAACAGCTCCAAGAATTGAAGATTACTTAACTGAAGAAAGTAAAGCGTACTTTGAAGCAGTTTGCGAAGGACTTGATGGACTTGGAATTCCATACGAAATCGAAGATCGTTTGGTACGTGGACTAGATTACTATACAGATACGGTATTTGAAGTTGTATCAACAAATAAAGAGATGGGTAGTCAATCTACTGTTTTTGGTGGCGGACGCTATGATGGTCTTGTCGAATACTTTGGTGGTCCAGAACTATCAGGGATTGGATTTGCTATGGGTATGGAACGTCTATTAATTGCCTTAGAAGGTGAAGGTGTAGAACTTGGTGAAGAAAAAACACTAGATGCGTATGTATTAAGCTTAAGTCCAAATACATCGTTTACTGCATTACAACTAGTTACAGAATTACGAGCTGCAGGATACACAAGTGAAAGAGATTATTTAGATCGTTCATTTAAGGCACAATTTAAGAGCGTAGAGCGTAAAAATGCTAAAGTAGCTGTAATTGTCGGTGAAAAAGATTTAATTGAAGGAAATGTGACTGTGAAGGTAATTGAGAGCCAAGAAAACTTTACTGTACCTGTAAATCAAGTGGTTGATTTGATGGATGAATTATTTCAAAGTGAAGATGAACACGAATGTCACTGTGAGGATGGAAACTGTGAATGCCACAGTCATCATGAGTAGGAGAAAGTATGAAGCGAACACATAACAATGAAGAATTGCGTTTACGCAATGTAAATGAAGAAGTAACCTTAATTGGTTGGGTAAGTAAACGTCGTAATTTTGGAGCCCTTGTATTTATTGACTTACGAGACCGTTATGGAATTACACAGTTAGTCTTTGATGAACAACTTGCTAAACATATTACAAATGTACGTAATGAATACATCTTAAAAGTAGATGGAGTTGTTGCTGAACGTAAAGATAAAAACCCAAAACTAGCAACAGGTGATATCGAAATCAAAGTAAAAGCGGTTGAAATTGTAAATACAGCAGAAACTACACCACTAATTATTGCAGATGAAACAGATGCATTAGAAGATACACGTCTTGTATATCGTTACTTAGATTTACGTCGTCCTGTAATGCAAAATAAAATGATGTTACGTCATAAAATCACGAAAACGATGCGTAATTTTTTAGATGATCAAGAGTTTCTTGAAATTGAAACACCAATCCTAACAAAATCAACACCTGAAGGTGCACGTGACTACTTAGTGCCTAGTCGTATTCATGAAGGTGAATTCTACGCACTTCCGCAGTCTCCACAATTATTTAAACAATTGTTGATGATTTCAGGGTTTGAAAAATACTACCAAGTTGCACGTTGTTTTAGAGATGAAGATTTACGTGCAGACCGTCAACCTGACTTTACACAAGTGGATATTGAAATGTCATTTATGTCAGAAGTGGAAATTCAAACCATGTTAGAAAACATGATGGTAAAGGTTATGAAAGAAACTTTAGACTATGATTTAAAAGTTCCATTTTTGCGTTTACCATATGAAGAAGCAATGAATCGTTATGGTTCAGATAAACCAGACAATCGCTTTGGTATTGAATTAAAAGATATCAAAGGAGTCTTTGAACATTCAGAATTTAAAGTATTCAAAGGCGTAGAAAGCATTAAAGCCATTGTTGTGCCAGAACAAGCAAGCCTATCTAGAAAAGAAATTGATAAGTTAACAGATCTTGCAAAAAAATATGGAGCAGGGGGACTTGTTTCCTTAAAATTTGTAGATGATGCACTACAAGGTGGAGTTGTGAAATTCTTCAGTGATACTGAAATTGCTGAACTGATTACTGTACTAAACCTACAAAACAATGATTTAGTACTTATTAGTAGTGATACATGGCAAACAACATGTGAAGTACTTGGCGCATTGCGTTTACACTTTGCTGATGTACTACAACTTACAAGTAAAGATGATTTCTCATTCTTATGGGTAACAGATTTCCCACTTGTGGAATACGACAAAGAAGATGGTCGTTATTATGCAAAACACCACCCATTTACACGTCCAAAAGATGAAGATTTAAAATACTTAGATACAGCTCCTGAGAAAGTTCATGCAGCTGCATACGATATGGTATTAAATGGATATGAAATCGGTGGAGGATCGCTTCGTATTTACGATAATGAAGTCCAAAAGAAAATGTTTAAGATTTTAGGTTTCTCTGATGAAGAAATCCAAGAACGTTTTGGTTTCTTTGTGGATGCATTTAAATATGGTACACCACCACATGGTGGATTTGCATATGGACTTGATCGTGTTGCGATGATTTTAAGTAAATCAGACTCAATTCGTGATGTTATTGCATTCCCTAAAAATGCTGCTGCACGTTGTCCAATGACAGGTGCACCAGGTAAAGTTGATGATAAACAACTCGAAGAACTGCATTTACAAGTTGTTTACAGCGAAAAAGAGTAAAAGCATAAATAACTTGGTTGTCAAGACTGCACTTTATTAAACAAACTGATATAATATACATGTCTAGGAGCTACATATTTTCCGACACTTTGAGATAAGGGATTTTAGAAGTTGTATCACTGTGTTGAACGCCTTTGCATTGCTTAGGAATCCTAGTGTGGTGCACAGAAAACCCACCTGCTAAAACAGGGAAAGATCTCCTCCTAGACAATAATATAAACAAAAAGCACGCTTGTGCTTTTTTTGTTTATACAGAGAAATTTGTTACATACAAATTGGTATAAATCTTTGCTATTTTACGATTTCATATGAATATTTTACGGACTTTTTATTTGTACGTACAAATTGTGGATTTTCGATTGAAAGTCAATTTTTATTTTGTTAAGGTATGCATGAAAAGAGGGTATTATGACAAAAGCAAAGTACATGGTAGTTGCAAATTGGATCAAGGACCAAATTGATACGGGTGCACTTCATCATGGAGATAAAATTCAAACAGAAGCAAGCCTATCCAAACAGTTTGGATATTCAAGACAAACAATTAGACAAGCAATCTCATTATTGATTAATGAGGGTTTATTGGAATCAACACAAGGTTCAGGAACATATGTTAAAAAAAGTAAGAGAAGTGATAAGGAAAGTAAAGTTGTAGGAGTAATTACAACCTATAATACGGATTATATTTTTCCTAGGATCTTAGGTGGAATTGAAGAGGTGCTTGCAGATCATGAGTATGTGATGCAACTTGGTTTTACACATAATCGCGTGAGTGATGAAAGACGGGCATTGGAACTTATGATTCAGTCAAATGTTGATGGTTTTATTATCGAGCCAACACGAAGTGCCTTGCCAAATCCAAATATGGATTTGTATCAAAGTTTGATGGATCAAGGATATCCACTCTTATTCATTAATGCAAGTTATCAAGTGTTACCAGCGGTTCATGTTGCATTAGATGATCGTAAAACAGGACAAATGATTTATGAATATGTGTATGAAAGAGGACATAGGAAGATCTTTTCTTTCTTTAAATATGATGATATCCAAGGACATTTGCGATATTCAGGAGCTAATGATGCAAGTAAGGTACATGGCCAACAAATTAGTGATGAAAATATTTTTTGGTACAGTACAGATGATTTTGAAAAAGGCTTTATGAATGAAATGTTACTGGATAAGTTAAAGGATTATACTGCAATTCTTTGCTACAACGATGCACTTGCATATCAATTGCTTGAGTTTTTGGAAGCGCATGATATTAAGGTGCCTGAACAGATATCCATTGTGTCTGTTGACCACACAGACTTTATTGGAAAAAGTGATGTGGAAATTACATCAGTTGCACATCCATTGCAAAAACTTGGTAGTACAGCTGCAAAAACAATGTTAGAAATGATTCAAAAACCGACATATAACAAGTCGGTGGACTTTCAACCAAAACTGGTTGAAGGAAATAGTGTAAAAAACATTCAACAAAATGGAGGAGGTTATGATGAATAGTTTGAAAAAGTACAATTTTTGGTTCGTGGTGGGATCTCAAGATTTATATGGTGAAGAAACATTAAAACAAGTAGATGAACACACAAAAATTATGGTTGATGGGTGGAATAAAGATCCAAATGTTATTGGAACGATTGTTTGGAAACCAGTCGTACGAAATGCAAAAGAAATTAAAGATACGATTGTAGCTGCAAACAATGATGAAAACTGTGCAGGTGTAATAACGTGGATGCACACATTTAGTCCAAGCAAGATGTGGATTCCAGGTTTTAAGGTGTTAAATAAACCATTGTTACATGTGAATACACAATTTAATCGCGATATTCCATGGAACGAAATTGATATGGACTTTATGAACTTAAACCAAGCAGCACATGGAGATCGTGAACATGGATACATCATTGCGCGTATGCGTATGAATCAAAAAGTAATTAGCGGACATTGGGAAGATGAAAACCAAAGAAAGCGTATGGGTTCTTGGATGCGTGCAGCAATTGGTGCGGCAGAATCGAATAAAACTCGGGTTATGCGTATTTCAGATAACATGCGTGATGTCGCAGTTACAGATGGAGACAAAGTAGAAGCTGCAATTAAACTTGGTTGGACAGTGGACCACTATGGAGTTGGTGATATTATACGCATGGTAAATGAAGTTAGTGATGCAGAAGTCGATGCACAAATGAATGAATATGAAGTACATTACCATATGGCAACTGATCAATTAGATGCTGTACGTTATCAAGCAAAAGAAGAAGTTGTAATCGAAAAAGCAATGAAAGAATTTGGAGACTATAATGCTTTCCATACAAACTTCCAGGACTTACAAGAATTAAAACAATTACCAGGATTAGCTGCACAAGATTTAGAACGTAAAGGATATGGTTTTGCTGGTGAAGGTGACTGGAAAACCGCGGCAATGACACGAATCATGAAAGCGATGACGGTTGATAAAAATGGTGGAACTGGATTTATGGAAGACTACACATATAACTTTGATCCAGAAAATGGAATGAATATGGGAGCACATATGTTAGAAGTATGTCCAACATTAGCACAGTCTACACCAAATATTGAAGTACATAATTTAGGAATTGGAGATCGTGAAGCACCTGCGCGCTTAACTTTTAAAGCAAAAGCAGGACCAGCAATTCTTGTGACGCTTGTAGATATGGGAGATCGTTTCCGTATGATTTGTCATGATGTAGTGTGTCAAAAACAAGAACACGAAATGCCAAAGTTACCAGTAGCTGGTGTTTTATGGAAGCCATTGCCTGATTTAGAATCAAGTACAGAAGCATGGATTTATGCTGGTGGAGCACACCACTGTACTATTAGCTATGATTTAACTGCAGAAGAAATGCGAGACTTTGCAGAAATCATGGATATTGAATTTATCCACATTGGTAAAGACTTAGATTTACCATCATTTAGAAGAGAACTACAATACAACGATCTTATTTGGAAGTTAAAATAGGTGCGTATATGTATGAGGAGTTAAAACAAAGAGTATTAGATGCAAATCTACTCTTACCTAAACATGGATTAATAACTTTCACATGGGGAAATGTTTCTGAGATTGATCGTGAACATCAAGTTGTAGCTATTAAGCCAAGTGGGGTTGAATATGACAACATGAAAGTAGAAGATATCGTTGTTGTCGATATGGAAGGAAATGTCGTAGAAGGTTCTTTGAAACCTTCTAGCGACTTAATGACTCATCTAGCTTTTTATAAAGCATGGCCACAAGTGCATGGTGTTGTACATACACACTCACGCTGGGCAACTTCATTTGCACAAGCTGGATATGGAATTCCTGCTTTTGGAACCACACAAGCCGATTACTTTTATGGTGAAATTCCATGCACAAGGAAAATGACGAATGATGAAATTCATGGTAACTATGAACTTGAAACAGGGAACGTGATTATCGAGACATTTGCAGATAAGAAACTAAATCCTGTAGATGTTCCAGCTGTTCTTGTTCATTCGCATGGTCCATTTGCCTGGGGAAACGATGCTTTTGATGCTGTCCATAATGCAGTTGTTATGGAAGAATGTGCAGCGATGGCATTTACAACATTGCAATTACATCAAGGAAAAGCAGATGTGATGCAACAAGAATTATTGGACAAGCATTTCAAAAGAAAACATGGTCCAAATGCGTATTATGGACAGGGGAAGTAGGTATGGCAATAACTGTAAAAAAAATAAATGATCAATTGGAACAGTATACACTGACTTCCAAAGATCTAAGTGTTAAAATTATCAATTTAGGGGCAACGATTACCCATATTATCTACAATGAAGATGGTATGGATGTAGTTTTGGGACAACCAACAGTAAATGATTATCCAAATGATGATACATACTTTGGAGCAACGATTGGACGCTTTGCTAACCGTATTCGTAATGGGAAATTCACACTCAACAATATAGATTATCAATTAGCAACGAACAATGGACCCAACGCATTACATGGTGGTCCTACAGGATTTCATATGCGCTATTTTGATGCACAAATTGATGAAGACATACTTACCTTACATTACACAAGCAAAGATGGTGAAGAAGGGTATCCAGGGAATTTGGATTTCAATGTATCTTTTCAATTAAAAGAAAATACACTTGTTGTTACATATAAAGCACAAAGTGATGTAGATACAATTGTAAACTTTACAAACCATACATACTTTGCTTTACAAGGGCAAGGCAATGGTGAAATTGTTGATCAAATCATGAGTTCAACGGCACCATTGTATGCACCTGGGGATGCAGATCGTCTGGTAACTGGAAAATTAGTTGACATCAAAGGTACACCATTTGATTTCTTAGAAGGAAAAGCGATTGGAAAAGACATTGATGCAGATGATCCACAAATCCAATTTTGTAATGGATATGATCACTACTTTGATTTTGCGGATAATGTAGAAAGAAAAGTCACAGTTTATGATCCAACTACAAAACATAAACTATGTGTAGAAACGGACTTAAGTGGATATCACATGTATGTACCTGCTTATGAAGATGCGCTTATTGGTAAAGATGGTGCTTTATATACAGGACACTGTGCACTATGTATTGAAACATCGTTTATGCCTGATAATATCAATATCGAAAATGAACCAAAGTCAGTGTTAAAAGCAAATGAAGTATTTACTTCAACTACAACATTTACCTTTGAATAAAGGAGTAAAGCATGAATAAAGGAGTAAAGCATGAATAAAGAACAAGTAAAACAAGAAATCCTTGCAGGAAGTACATCTTTAGGAATTGAATTAGGGTCTACTCGCATTAAAGCAGTTCTTATTGCAAGTGATACAACAGTGATTGCAAGTGGAAATCATGAATGGCAATCACGATTTGAAAATGAAATTTTTACATATAGTGAAGAAGATGTATGGAATGGAATTCAAGCAAGTTATCGAGCATTAAAAGAAGATGTAGAAAAAGCTTACGATGTAAAGTTAGTGAAGATAGGACAAATAGGTATAAGTGCAATGATGCATGGATACATGGTTTTTGATAAGCAAGATAAACTATTAGTTCCATTTCGTACATGGCAAAATACAATGACGCAAGAAGCAAGTAAGAAGTTAACAGAGTTATTTAACTATAAAATACCGCAACGTTGGTCAATTGCCCATTTATATCAAGCAATGCTAGCAAAAGAAGAACATGTTCATGATATTCACTTTTTAAGTACACTTGCTGGATATGTTCACTACAAGTTAACAAATCAAAAAGTGATGGGTGTAGGTGAAGCTAGCGGAATGTTTCCAATTGACTTAGAAACAAAAGATTACAATCAACAAATGATTGATACATTTGATTTACTAGCAAAAGCAGATGGATATTCATGGAACTTACGTGATATCTTACCTTCTGTTTTGCTTGCAGGTGAGCAAGCAGGAACGCTAAGTACATCTGGAGCTTTATTACTTGATCCAAGTGGTGAACTAAAAACTGGTAGTATTTTCTGTCCACCTGAAGGTGATGCAGGAACGGGTATGGTAGCAACCAATGCTGTAGAAGTAAAAACTGGGAATATTTCAGCAGGTACTTCAACTTTTGCCATGGTTGTTTTGGAACATGAATTATCAAAGGTTTATGATGCAGTTGATATTGTTACAACGCCAAGTGGTGAACTTGTTGCTATGGTACATGTTAATAACTGTACGTCAGACTTAAATGCTTGGATGCAACTATTTGAGCAGTTATTAGATACTTTTGGTACCGCGATTTCAAAGCATGAGCTATTTACAACATTATTTAAGAAAGCACTTGAAGGAGATGTTGATTGTGGTGGATTATTAAACTACAACTACTTGTCAGGTGAGCATATTACTGAGATTGATCATGGACGTCCATTATTTGTTCGTACACCAAATTCATCATTTACGCTTGCTAACTTTATGCGAACACAACTATATGCTTCTTTTGGTGTATTAAAACTTGGTATGGATATTTTATTAAAGGAAGAGAAAGTATCTTTAGATTGTATTTATGGACATGGAGGATTTTTCAAAACGGAAGAAGTTGGACAACGTATTTTAGCGGCAGCTTTACGTACTCCAGTTGCACTTATGGAAACTGCTGGTGAAGGTGGTGCATGGGGAATTGCATTACTTGCAAAGTATACTAAAGAAAATACAAAAACGTTAGCTTCTTACTTGAAAGAAGATGTCTTTAAAAATGCAAAACAAGAAATCATTTCACCGCATGAAGATGAAGCTATTGGATTTGATGCATTTATGGAAAAATATGTCGAAGCATTACCAGTTGTAAAGCTTGCTTCTGAATTAATTAGTCAATAAGTATACAATTTTTGTGATAGAAATATACATAGGTATACTCTGTGACAAAATATTGGACAAAAAATGTACCGTATTGCCAATGTTCAAGCACTATAAAAAATGGTACAATAATGCAGAAAGGAAAACGAAGGGAGAAATACTTTTCCCTTTTATTAGGTACGTATGAACTTAAAAGAACACGCAACAAACGTTCGTAAGAACATCATTGACATGGTCTATGCAGCACAATCAGGACACCCAGGTGGTTCATTAAGTGGTGCAGACATCATTACTTACTTGTATTTCGATGAAATGAATATCAACACGGATAATGCTTCATCAAACAATCGTGATCGTTTTGTCTTAAGTAAAGGACATGCTTCACCATTGTTATATGGAATTTTAATGGAGAAAGGTATTATCTCTACGGATTTAATTCCAACATTCAGACAAGTAGATTCAAAACTACAAGGACACCCAAACATGAATTATGTAGAAGGTGTAGATATGTCTACTGGATCATTGGGACAAGGGGTCTCATGTGCAGTAGGAATGGCAATTGCAAATAAAGTGGATAACTCACCAAATCGAGTATATGCAATGCTTGGAGATGGTGAATGTGAAGAAGGTCAAGTATGGGAAGCAGCTATGGCAGCAGCACACTATAAACTTGATAATCTATGTGCAGTTGTAGATTTTAATGGACTACAAATCGATGGAAACATTACAGATGTTATGAATCCAACACCAATTGATGAAAAATTTGCGGCATTCGGATGGAATGTTGTACACATTGACGGACATGATTTTGATGACATTCGTCGTGGGTTTGATGAAGCAAGAAATTGCAAAGGAAAACCAACCATGATTCTAGCCAAAACCACAAAAGGGAAATGTGTAAGTTTCATGGAAGGTGACTATGGATGGCATGGTGTTGCACCAAATAAGGAGCAATACGAAGCAGCAATGGAATGTTTACGTGGAGGTAGTAAGTAATGGCGAAAGTAGCAACAAGAGAAGCATACGGAAAAACCTTAGCGAAGTTAATCGTTGAGAAAGATAACGTTATCGTACTAGATGCAGACTTAACGAAAAGTACAAAAACAATTGATGCAAAAAATGCAAGAGCTGACCATCACTTCAACATGGGGATTGCTGAAGGAAATATGATGAGTGTAGCAGCAGGACTTGCAGCAAGTAATAAAGTTGTATACGCATCTAGTTTTGCAATGTTTGCAGCAGGAAGAGCATTCGAACAAATTCGTAACTCTATCTGTTATCCAAACCTAAATGTAAAAGTATGTGCAACACATGCAGGATTAACCGTTGGAGAAGATGGAGCAAGTCACCAAAGTGTTGAAGATTTAGCACTTATGCGTGCAATTCCAAATATGAAAGTATTCCAACCATGTGATGATATTGAAACTGCAGCAATTATCAATGCAGTATATGATATAGATGGACCATGTTATGTAAGACTTGGACGTTCTGGAGTCGAAAGAGTGAACAATGAAGACTATACATTTGAACTTGGAAAAGGAGTCATCCTCAACAAAGGAGAAAAAGTTGCCATTGTAACTACAGGAATGATGGTGCGAGAAGCATTATCGGCAAAAGACTTATATGAAGGAAACCCGACAATCGTCAATATGCCAACCATCAAACCAATTGATACAGACTTATTGATTGATCTAGCAAAAACACATGATGTAATTGTGACAATTGAAGAGCACAGTATCATTGGCGGACTTGGAGGAGCAGTTGTAGAAGCATTAGCTGAACACAACCTATGTCCAGTTGTTCGTATGGGAGTTAATGACACATTTGGAGAATCAGGAAAACCTGCAGATCTATTAAAGAAATACGGACTTGATAGTCAAGCTATCGCAAACAAAGTAAATACATATCTATAATAAGTAAAGGACTTAGCACAAATTGCCAAGTCCTTTTTTAGAAGTCTAGATGCATATCATATCATACCATACAGCATCACCATGTGTGGAAGAAGAAATTCCTTTATTGTTAAAGCCAAATTGCTCATAGAAGGATAGTAATTGTTTTTTGCATGTAAGAATTATACCTTCACAATTTTGATTTTTACAAGTAGCAATAACATGATTCATAAGAGTTGATGCATAGTGTTTTCCTTGATAATTAGGATGTGTACTAACAGAAAAAATCGCTAAATATATACCATCTGCTTGATACATATCGCTAGAATCATACATAGAATCACAAATGAATGGTGTATTTGTATACATTCCACTAATAAAACTTACAATTTGATTGTTTACTTCCAAAACAAAACAACCGTGTTCATAAGTAGTAAGACGCATCATAATTGCGTGTAAATTTGCTGCCTCTGATTTTGGGAAACAAGAAGCTTCAATTGATGCGATTGTTTGTGCATCATCTAAAGTTGCATAACGTATATTCATAATAATGTTATCTTTCTGATTTGCTAGTAACTTTTTTCCATAAATGGATGTTTTCATTACTCAACATATTCAGCAAATTTTTATCTGCTTGTGGATAGATTTTATAGATACTTTGAACGAGTTGTTTCATATCTTCACGTTTACTTACTCCATCATTTGGACACGTGCTTTCTACGATTGGAAGATCGTATTTTTTAACTGCCTGCTTGATATCTTTTTCGTAAGTATAAATAAGCGGTCGAATAAAATGAATCTCTTTATCTTCATAATAAATATCCGGTTGGAAGGTTTCTAAACGTCCACCATAGATTGCATTTAAGAAAAATGTCTCAATTGCATCATCTGCATGGTGGGCAAAGCATATTTTTGTTGCTTGCCTTTCTTTTGCTATGTTGACGATTGCTCCACGCTTTAAAGTAGAACATAAACTGCAATCATAAGAACCATCTTTGCGTTGATGATATGTCAGAATCTCGTTCATATAGGTGTCTTCTTCATAGTACTCTACACCTAACTTCTTACAATAGTCTTTGATTGGTGTACTATCCATATCAGGAAAATTCATTTTTAGATGAACTGCAAGTAAACGAAATTTCTTATGTTCAAACTTTTGATATAGTGATAAAGCATATAACAATAACATACTGTCTTTACCCCCACTAACACCAACAATAATTAAATCATCCGATTCGATTAAATGAAAGTCTTCATCTGCTTTGCGTAATTGTTTTAGTATTTTCTTCATGCATCTATTATACATAATTCCACTTCTTTAGAATACCGGAATTTACAAATTGTAATAATCACCAATTTCGACAGTTTATTATACATATTTGTTGTAGCGAGTATGGTATAATATGAAAGGAAAAAAGGATGGCTTATGGACGGAATACTCGTAATAAACAAACCAACAGACATGACAAGTCATGATGTTGTAAATATCGCAAGAAGAAAATTAAAGACAAAGAAAATCGGACACACGGGAACTTTAGATCCTAATGCAACTGGTGTTCTTTTATTGTTGGTGGGTAAGGCAACAAAAATCTTACCATTTTTAGAAGATACAGATAAAGAGTATATTGCAACTCTTGCTTTAGGAAAAAAGACATTAAGTGATGATGTTTGGGGTGAAGTGTTAGAAGAAAAAACCATTACACCAATTGAAGATTTTCCTTCACTTTTACAAAAGTTTCAAGGAACCATCACACAAACTCCACCATTGGTTTCTAGTATAAAAGTGAATGGAAAGAAACTCTATGAATACGCTAGAGCAAACGAGCCTGTAGAAATACCAACACGCCAAGTGGATATATACGAAATTGAATGTTTAGATGCATCTGCAATGAAGTTTCGTGTGCACTGTGGTAGTGGAACCTATGTACGCTCACTATGTGTAGATATTGCAGCAGCGAGTAATAACTTAGGTTGTATGTCTTCACTTGTACGCACAAAAGTGGGTCGCTTTGATATAAATCAAGCAACAAGTTTAGATAACTTGGATCTTGAATCCATGAAATTATATCCAATTAAAGAATTGCTCAATCATTTACAGATGGTGGAGTATAAACCAATTGAGGAAATCTATCATGGTAAAAAAATCAAACTAGATACGATTGAAAAGCGTGTATGCATTACGCATGATGGTAATTGTATAGCGATTTACAAACGATTAGATAACGGTTTATATGGTAGTGAAAGAGGACTTTGGTAATGAAAATATTTGATATATATGCAAACAAGCACTATCAAGTAATGAATAAGACAGTTGCTTGTATTGGTTTCTTTGATGGGGTACATGTAGGACATCAACACTTAATCAAACAAACCGTTGAGCTAGCAAAGCAAAAAGGATTAACACCTGCATGTATTACACTTTCAAGAGAACCACTGCAAGTTTTATATCCAGAACGTGATATTAAAACAATTATGGATATTGAACAACGTTTACAAGCAATCGGTTCTTATGGAATTCAACAGTGTTATTTACTACATTTTGATCAAGCGATGGCAAATGTAAGTGCTACTGATTTTATCGAATTACTAAAATCATTATGCATTGATACAATTGTTGCTGGTGAAGATTTTCGCTTTGGTAAGCAAAACAAAGGGGATGTCTTAATGCTTGAAAAACAAATGCCAACAAAAATCATTCCATTAGTTGAGTTATACGGACAAAAAATTTCTTCAACAACAATTATTGAAGCACTAGAAAAAGGTGAAGTGGAATATGTGAGTTCATGTATGAATCGTTACTATGCAATTGATGGTTTTGTTATTCATGGGAATAAAGTTGGAAGTACAAAACTAGGATATCCTACAGCAAATATAGAGTACAACCCATTTATTGTATTACCTCGGGTTGGGGTATACATCGGACGTGTGATTTATGAAGGGAAAACGTATCGAGCAATGATTAACATTGGACATAATCCGACAATCAACCGACGTGATTTTTTATCGCTAGAAGCACATATACTTGATTTTGATCAAGATATCTATGGAAAACGACTTGTTGTTGAGTTTTCAAAGTATTTGCGATATGAAAAGAAGTTTAACAGTAAGGAGGAGTTGATTGAACAGTTAGATAACGATGTTCAATCCGTTAGAGATTATACCTATGAAATTAGAAATGTTTGATATTATTGACAGAAGCATTAATTTATTTCAGGAAAACCAAGAAGAGTATTTGATTATCACTAGAGAAATTAAATACACACTTTTAAATATGTTGGATTCAGAAATTCATACTGGAATTACGACGCGAATTAAAACAGAGATGTCTTTACGTGAAAAGATTATCCGTAATCGTTACTATTTGACATTTGATTCACCAAGAGCAATTGTCGATAATATGCATGATTTAATTGGTTTGAAAATTGATGTGCGTTTTATTGAAGATGAATTTAAAGCATATAAACAATTGAAAGAATTTTTCAATGTGCAATTGGAAGATGGATATTATATTAATTATCATCATAAAAATTTAGCACTTGATATGGGAAGTTTTCAACCACAGACACAAAAGAACGGATATACGATTTATCGAATTGATGGATATTTCTTAAATGGAACCCATAAAGTACGTTTTGAACTGCAAATCAAAAGTCTAGTTAACTCGTTTTGGTCAGATATTGAACATAAACTTGTCTATAAAAATCATACCTTTCGTGTAGCGGATGGAATGATTAAAGATATGTTGAGTTCAATTAAAGCGAATTTAGTGATTATCGATCGACAATTGCAAATCATTTATGATTCGTTTGATGGTGAAAATCAAATAACGAGCAGTTTTAACTCCAGATTTTCATTCGAAGAGTTAATAAGTAAAGCAATCAATGATTTGTGTTTACAAAAACTACAAACTTCGATTGGTTTTGGTGTGGATATACGAGGCACCAGTGCAATTCTTGGACATTATATATTTGAAAAAGACTTAATGGATTACAGCAATAAAGATCAAATATTATCGTTACTAGGAATTTTTAAACGAATTCAAGATGATGACATGGATTTTGAAAATGCGCTTGTTGTACATCCGCCAAAACGTGCGAAAGATGCATTTAGTAAAGCAATTTCAAACTTCTTTATTGAAGTGATGAATAAGGACTTTGAGTGGTATGTATTCTTTAAAATACTATTTGCAGTAGAACCAGGAAATAATGATCAAGACTTTGCATTGTTTGTGAAAGTATTCCATGATTCTATTATTGAAAATGATTGTTATGAAAAGCGGTTTAAAAGTTGTAGTCAAAGTGATGCAACTTTAGTTATTCGAGATTTAGAGTTAATGTTAGCACAAGCACTCATTCAAGTAGAAACGATTCAAATCGTACACAACGAAAGAATCAAGAAAATTCAAGAAACCTATAATAACTTCTTAAACAGTGTAGATAAACGAATTATTAATTACATTGATTTTGAAGTGAATAAAGAGAATTACCAAAAAGAATTATCTGACAGTGTTGCTCAACTATTTTAGTCTTTGTTGTGCTATAATAAATCAGAGAGGTGAAAATAAGTATGGCTCAAGAATATATTGCAATGAACACAAAAGAAAAAGGATTGGTTGCTTTAAGTACAGAAGTATTTTCTAGTATTGCAGCTGTTTGTATAGATGAAGATCAAGCAGTTGAAATTGCTGATAAGAAAGCATTTAAAAATGCAATTCAATCTAAAGTTGTAAACGATCGTTTACATATCATCGTAAACGTAAAGGTAAAATACAATTCAAATGTACCTGATGTTGCAAGTAACTTACAACGTAAGATTTATGAAAACATCAAACACATGTGTGATATTGAACCAGAAGAAATTGATATTCGAGTAATCGGGTTTGATTTTAAAGAGTAGTTTCGACTATTCTTTTTTTATGGAAAGACTTTGGTTTCCATTTCATTATTGCTGTATAATGAAATGTGGAGGAAATCGAATGAAGAAAAAATATATGTTTTTTGACTTGGATGGTACACTAACAACAGGGGTGAAGCATGGAAATGAGATTCCTAAGCTTACATTAGATACGATCCAAGCATTAAAAGAACGAGGACATTTTCTATCGCTAGCGACAGGACGACCACACTATCATGCAAAAGAAATGGCCAAACAACTTGGAATTCATCACATTGTTAGTAATGGTGGATATTGTGCCCAGGTTGATGATGAGATGATATTTCATGAAGGAATGAATCAAGAAGAAGTGCAAGCATTACTAAACACCTGTAAGGAATATCAAATCCCAATTGCGGTATCAAAAGATGGGGATGATCAATTTGTGACAAACAGTTTAGCTTTAAAGCAAACGATTGATTCATTTAACTTTTGGGGGAAAGTAACAATTGATCCATATTTTGATCCAAATTCATATGAAAAGATAACACGTATGATTGTGGATGAATCATATCGTAAATATGAGCATTTACATACATTCAAAGATATAATTCTTGTTGGTTATTATTCACCATTTATGATTGTTGAACCAGATGATAAATATGGTGGAATTCAAAAGATGATGAAATACTTAGATGCACCACTTGAAGATGTGGTTTGTTTCGGAGATGGACATAATGATATTTCAATGGTTAGTCAAGCAGCAACCGGGATTGCGATGGGAAATGCAGTTGATGAACTGAAGGATATTGCTACATATGTGACGACCAATTGTGATGAAGATGGAATCTTACATGCATGTAAACATTTTGGTTGGTTATAAGCATATACAGTGTTGTGAACATACAAGAAAGTCAATTCCAAAAAACGCGAAACAAAGAATGGGTTACCTATTCTTTTTTTTTGGCCACTGTGATATAATTCACTAGCATTTTGTGTTAGAATAAGAGATGAAAATAAGGAGTATTTTATGAATCGTCACGAAACCAGAGAAGTCGCAATGACTAGTCTATATCAAAGTTTTTTATTACAAAAAGACATCAAGCGGGTACTTGTAGATAATGATAAAATTGGGAATGAAATCCCACCGTTTTTGTATACAATTACAATTGATGCTACAAAGAATCTACCTGTATATAAAGAACGTATTAACAAGGTCTTAAATGGTAGTTGGAACTTTGATCGCTTAGGTTATATTGAGCAAGCAATATTACTTATTGCTGCTACAGAGCTAGATTTTGAAACTGCGCAGCGTCAAATTATTATTGATGAAGCCATCGAATTAGCAAAAAAATACTGTGATGATGATGCTTATAAACTAATCAATGGAGTATTGGATCGCCTATGAGTCAAGTTGTAGAGTTACGAAAACTCGCTGCATATGTAAAACGCGCAATTGATGGGGATCCAAAATTGCGCTCTTTATATGTTAAGGGTGAAATATCGAACTTTACACATCATCGTAGTGGTCATATGTATTTTTCTTTAAAGGACCAAAATGTTTCCATGAGTTGTGTGATGTTTGCAAGTCACACCAGAAATGTAAAATTCCAAGTTCGTGAAGGAATGCAAGTGATTGTTTTGTGTAGTGTAAGTATGTATGAAGCCCGCGGTAGTGTACAACTGTATGTTACCAATATGCAAAGCGATGGAGAAGGGGATTTGTATTTACGTCTTGAACAGTTAAAAGCACAACTTCATAAAGAAGGTTTGTTTGCTGTTGAACATAAAAAACAAATACCAACCTATCCAATGGATATTGCAATTATAAGTGCAAAAACCGGAGCTGCAATTCAAGATGTGTTCAGTATTATCGAACGAAGATGGCCAGCTGCAAAAGTGAAATTATATCCTAGTTTGGTCCAAGGTGAACAAGCAGCAAGCAATATTATTCAAAATTTGAGAATTGCAGATCAAAATCATCATGAAGTTATATTACTTGTACGTGGTGGTGGATCCATTGAAGACTTGTGGTGTTTCAATGATGAAATGCTAGCTCGTCAAATACATGCAATGCAAACGCCGATTGTCACAGGGGTGGGACATGAGACGGATACAACACTGGTTGATTATGTAAGTGATTTACGTGCACCTACACCAAGTGCTGCTGCAGAAATTGTAACGCCTGACATTCATGAAGTAGAAATGCGTTTACAAGAAATAAAGGCACGTGCGATCCGCAAAGTAGAGCAACTACTACTAGATAGTCGTAGTGAACTGCTTTATTATCAAGAAAAGCCATTGTTATCAAATAAAGATGCATTGACTAAAGATGATGCATTACATTTACAACTGATTGTACAACGATTAAGTAAAAGTAAGGTATATTATGAAAGAAATGCAAGTGCATTAATTAGAGCAAAAGAAAGATTATATACAAGTGTAAAACAGTATAGTCAAAAACAAAGACAGGACTATGAAAAGAAAGTTGCATTACTAGATGCATATAGTCCACTTAAAATATTAAACCGCGGTTACGCGGTAACTTTTGATCAAGATGACCATGTAATTAAAAGTGTAAATGATGTACATGTTGGACAAGACATTCATATACGATTACAAGATGGAGAAATCAAAGCGAAAGTCGAGGGAGAAACAGATGGAAAGTAAAATGACATTTAGAGAGAGAATGAATCGTTTGGATACAGTAGTAAGCCAACTAGAACGCAATGAAGTGGAACTAGAAGATGCTATCGATTTATTAAAAGAAGCACTGCTAATTGTAAAAAGTTGCGATGAGCAACTACAAGGATTTGAAGAACAAGTTTCACAACTAATTGCAGAAGAAGTAAATGAAAGTGAGGCAACACATGAGTAAGTTTGATATTGAACCATACTTACAAGATGCCTTAGCGTATGCACCAGACGGTGTGGTAAAAGAAGCAGCGTATTATTCGTTATTAAATGGTGGTAAGCATGTACGTAGTAACATATTGTTTGCAACTTTGGATGCATATCACATTCCTTTAAATAAAGGGATTGATGCAGCTATCGCAATCGAAATGATTCACACATATTCATTAATTCACGATGATCTACCAAGCATGGATAATGATACCATGCGTCGAGGCAAACCAACTTGTCACATTAAATATGGAGAAGACATTGCAATTCTTGCTGGAGATACATTATTAACAGAAGCGTTTCGTTATGCTGCAAAAAGTTGTGAAAGAGGCATTGATACAGGTTTAGTGATTGAACAATTTGTTAATGCAGCTGGTATCAAAGGAATGATCTATGGACAACAACTTGATATTCAAAATGAAAATAAAGCAATTGAACTAGATGAATTAAAAGAAATCAATAATTATAAAACTGCAAAACTGATTACACTACCACTTATTATTGGTAGTATCATTGCAGACAAATACAGTAGTGATAAAGAATGTTGGGAGCAAATTGGATATAAACTTGGTTTAGCTTTCCAAATTCAAGATGATATTTTAGATGTAACTGCATCATCTGAAATGTTAGGTAAAGATGCAAAAAGTGATGAAAGAAATCAAAAAACAACATATGTGTCTTTACTTGGATTAGAAAAAAGTAAGGAAATTGTCGAAACTTTGTTAAATGATATAGAGAATCTACTTGATACTTTAATCATTGATAAACGTTCGATGACAGAGTTGATTGATCAACTAAGAAATCGTCAAAAATAGGAGTTACTATGAATGTACTAGATATAAAACAACCATCAGATATTAAAGTGTTATCCATACCCGAATTAGAAAAACTTGCGAAGGATATTCGTAGTTTTTTAGTTGAATCGATAGCACAAACAGGTGGTCATTTATCTAGTAATTTAGGAATTGTTGAATTAACATTAGCCATGCATTATGTGTTTCAATCACCAAGTGATAAGTTTATTTATGATGTAGGACATCAGTCGTATATTCATAAAATACTTACTGGACGTGCAAAAGAGTTTTCGAAACTACGTCAATATCAAGGGATTTCTGGATTTCAAAAACGTAAAGAAAGTGAACATGACTCATGGGAAGCAGGTCACTCTTCCACTGCGCTAAGTGCTGCGCTTGGTTTTGCAGTTGCACGTGATTTGAATAAAGAAGACTATCAAGTATTACCAGTTGTTGGTGATGGTAGTTTAGCTAGTGGAATGTCATTTGAAGCACTTAATGAAATTGGTAGTGAGAAACGCAAAATGGTGATTGTGTTTAATGATAATGAGATGTCCATTTCTAAAAATGTTGGAGCAATGTCACAAACCTTCACAAAACTTCGTTCAAGTAAACGATATACTGGATTCAAACATGGATTACAGGAATTTTTAAGTAGTAATAGCGCAGGTCAAAATGTATTAGAAGGATTGCGCGATTTAAAAAATAACATTAAACATACAGTTGTTGATGCTTCCTTTTTCGATGATTTTGGTCTTGATTATATTGGACCAATTGATGGTCATAATCTACACGAATTGATTCGTGTTTTTGAAGTCGTAAAAAAACATGATGGTCCGATTGTTGTACATGTAATTACGCAAAAAGGAAAAGGATACTTACCTGCACAATTAGATGATACTGGTGCTTGGCATGGGGTTGGCAAATTTGATGTAGCAAGTGGGAAAATGCTAAGTACAAAACCCATTGATCATAAAGATTGGAGTTCCATCATGTCTGATGGTCTACTTCGCTTAGCTAAAGAAAATGAAGATATTGTAGCTTTGACACCAGCAATGATGGCAGGTTCAAAACTACAAGGATTTTATGAAACATATCCAGAACGTTTCTTTGATTGTGGTATTGCTGAAGAACATGCAGTGACATTTGCAGCTGCTTTAGCAGCAGCAGGGAAGCGACCATTTATTTCCATTTATTCATCGTTTTTACAACGAGCATATGATCAAATGAATCATGATATTGCGCGTATGAATTTACCAGTTGTAGTTTCTGTAGACCGTGCTGGTTTAGTTGGTGAAGATGGAGAAACACATCATGGTCTATTTGATATTGCAATGTTTAGAAATGTACCAAACCTCGTCTTATCACAACCAAAAGATGCAAAAGAAGCACATGATTTATTATATAGTGCCTTTCTACATCAAAAACCATGGCTAATTCGAATTCCAAGAGGAAGTGTTGCAGATAACCAAGATCCATTTACAGCGATTGAAATTGGTTCTTGGAGTAAATGGCAAGCAAGTGATGCGGTCGATGCATTTATTCTTACGTATGGACCAGATGTAGATAATTGTATTCAAAAGGCGAAATTAGAAAAACTGAATGTTGCTATTATAAATGCGCGTTTCTTTAAACCGCTTGATACAGCGATGTTACAGCAAATACTAACAAGTAGTAAACCGGTTGTCATTTACGAAACAGATATGAAAGCTGGTGGTTTATCTAGTGCTGTTTTAGAATATGCAAATGATCATAATATCGATGCAAATATTGTTCGTTTAGGAATTGATGATCATTTTGTTTGTCACGGAAATACGCAAGTATTACGCCAAGTTGAACATATTGATCTTGACAGTTGCTTTATGGAACTAAAAAAGGTGCTTACATGCGATTAGATCAATATCTTGCAACATATAAAGATGTGAAATCACGTGCTGCAGCACAAGATTTAATCAAAGAGGGATATGTGGAAGTGAATAAAAAAATCATTCGCAAACCTGCATATACAATCAATGATACAGATTGTATAGTTGTGCATAAACCTGAACATGAGTTTGCAAGTCGCGGTGGTTTGAAATTGTTCTATGCAATTGAGAAATACCAGGTGCAACTTTCAGATAAAGTTGTGCTTGATATTGGTGCATCCACTGGTGGATTTACTGATGTTTGTTTGCAGCAAGGTGCACGTCACGTATATGCTGTAGATGTTGGCGTTGATCAACTTGTACAATCTTTAAAAGATAACCCAAAAGTAAGTAATTTTGAGAATTGTGATATTCGCACACTAGACCCAGCGAAAATCGAACAAGTTATTGATTTTATATGTATTGATGTATCTTTTATATCACTGAAGAAAATCTTTGATGTTGTTGCTGCATATTGCAATGATAAAACAGAATTGCTTGTATTAGTAAAACCACAATTTGAAGTAGGGAAGAACTTTGTGAATAAACAAGGTGTCGTAAAAGATAAAAATGTACATAAACGACTATTGCAAGACTATATGGATTACTTTCAATCTCTTGGATTTGGAATCAAAGCAATCGATAAAGCCGCAATACAAGGTCGTTCAGGTAATCAAGAATATATTTTCTATATGAAATATCATAGTGTATCAAAATCGATACACATTCAGGATGTATTGAAGGGAGAATAAGATGATTCTAAGTTTATATGTCAAAAATTTCGTGTTAATTGATGAACTAACTTTGGATTTTCAAAATGGATTCTCTGCGTTCAGTGGAGAAACGGGTGCTGGTAAATCGCTTTTTATTGATGCCATTTCTATATTGTGTGGTGCAAAAGTATCACCAAGTTTTATTCAAAAAGGTGCAAAAAAAGCAGTGCTTGAGATGTGTGTGGAAGTACATAAAAACCATCCATCACTACAGAAATTAGCTGAAGCAGAAATTGAAGTTGAAGATCACAGTTTTATTATTTCAAAAACATTTACACAAGAAGGAAAAAGTACAACAAAGGTAAATTCACGTAATGTTACTGCTGCTTTCTTGCGCGATCTAATGAGTGACGTTATCGATATTCACTCGCAACACGATTCACAGTACTTACTCAATCCAAAATCTCATCTTGGTTTGCTTGATAATTTTGTCCAAGACGATGATTTAACAAGTAGCGTACGTACTGCATACAAAGACTATAAACAGAAACAACAAGAATTGGATACACTATTGGAAAAAGAATTTAATCAAGAGGATCTTGATTTCTTTACGTTCCAATTAGATGAAATTAATGCACTTGATGCATCGGAAAATGAAATTGAAGAACTAGAAAGCTATCAAAAGGATATGATGGCTTTTGAGCGCGTTTCTAAGGCGTTAAACGAAGCAATGCAAGCAATTGATACATCGAGTTATGAAAATGTTTATGAAGCTACAAAAGCGTTAGACGAGCTTGATCAAGATGCGTTAGTAAAAATCAAAGAAGAAATGTTAAATGCATACTATTTAATTGATGAGCAAAAAGATGCTCTACATGCTTATGCAAGTTCACTTGAGTATGATGAAGAAAAACTTAATCAAGTTCAAGAGCGTTTATTTCAAATACAAAAGATTGTGCGTAAACACGGACATACATTTAAAGATGTGCTTCATAAAAAAGAAGAACTAGAAACAAAAATAGAACTATTTAGTGATCGTGATGCAGCAATCGCATTAAAACAACAAGAAATTGAGCAACTATATCAAGAGTTTTATAAGCATGCTAGTAAATTAAGTGAAAAGCGTAAACAACGTGCAAAAGAATTAGAAAAAGAAATTCAAGTACAGTTAGAAGATTTATATTTACCAAATGCAAAATTTGAAATTACATTTACAAAACAAGATAGTGTACATGGAATTGATGGGGTGGAATTCTACATCTCGATGAATAAAGGAGAAAGCTTACGTCCACTGACGAAAGTAATTTCCGGTGGAGAACTTTCACGTTTAATGTTGGGATTGAAAGTTATCTTCACAAAACTACAGCATATTGAAACAATTATCTTTGATGAAATTGATACAGGAGTATCTGGTAAAGTAGCATATGCAATTGGACAAAAGATGAAAGAACTTGCAAAAGTAACACAAGTATTCTCGATTACGCATTTAGCTCCAGTAGCTGCACATGCAGATGCACATTATTTAGTGAAAAAAGAAGAAGTAAATAATCATACAAGTACTTCGATTGTATCACTATCTTATGATGAACGAATTCGAGAACTTGCAATGATCTCAACAAATTCACTATCGGATAAAGCTCTTGATGCCGCGAAAGAACTACTTGATTCATGCGAGGAATCTCATGGCTAAGGTTATCTTTCACATTGATTTAAATGCGTATTTTGCCAATGCTGAAGTAATTCGCAACAGTTCTTTAGCAGGACAACCCATCGTTGTTGGTGGGTTAAGTAAGCGTAGTGTTGTATGTACAGCAAGCTATGAAGCACGTGCATATGGTGTCCATTCTGCGATGCCTTTACATGAAGCTTTACGTTTATGTCCAGATCTGATTGTGGTACAAGGAGATCATGATTACTATAAAGAACTATCAAAAAAGTTTTTCGCTTTTATAAAAACCTATACACCGTTTGTTGAAATCGCAAGTATTGATGAATGTTATGCAGATATGAGTGAAGTAATAAAAAACTATGAACGTCCCCTTGATTTAGCTTGGGAAATTCAACAACGTTTAAAAGATGAGTTAAAATTAAAATGTTCGATTGGTATTGGTCCAACGAAATTTCTAGCAAAGATGGCAAGTGATCGTTATAAACCACTTGGAATCTATGTGATTCGCAAACAAGAATTGGATAAGAAATTATGGCCTCTTCCAATTGGCGATATGATGGGGATTGGAAAGAAAACAGCACCGATATTGATTCAACATGTAATTGAAACGATTGGAGATTTAGTTAAGGATGAAAATTATGCAATTGTTCGTCCTATACTAGGTAAACATACACTCCAAATGATTCAAAAAGCCAAAGGGATAAGTAGTGATCGAATTGAATTCTCCAACACGGTACAATCAATTTCTCAATCAACAACATTTGTTAGCGATGTTGAAGAATATAACGAACTAGTTGGTATCTTGCGTAAACTAGCTGCTTCACTTTCAAATCGTGCAAAACAAAAAGCGATGTCAGGAAAGCTGATATCTGTATCAATTCGCTATTTTGATTTTCGTAATGTAGTTCGATCAATTACAGTAGAAGAATATATCCAAGATGCAGATAAGATACTTGAAGTTGCTTTATCTTTGTTCGATGAAAATTATGAGGACATTCCAATTCGACATTTAGGAATTGGGTTAGGAAGTTTAAAGTCAGATAATGAAAGAGTTGATCAATTAAGTTTATTCAACTATGAAAGCAAGTACAAAAAACTAGATATCATTGATGAACTGAATAAAGATATACTAGGAAGCAAATTGGTATATGCTTCAAGTTTATTAGATAAAAAGGATCATAAGTAAGTGTTTTTTACAAAATTGTAAGAAACACTTTTTGTTATACAATAATCAGCAAAGTATATGTATTTGAGTTGTACTGTGTAGTTATCTTTGCGATAATTGAACTAGGAAAATTGGAGGAATATTATGAGTAAAGGGATTGTACTATACAAGTCAAAATATGGTGCCACAAAGCAGTATGCAACTTGGTTAGCAGAAATGACTAGTTTTGATTTAGTAGAAATAAGTAAAGCAAATATACATGAAATAGAAACATATAACACAATCATACTTTGTGGTGGTGTGTATGCATCATCAATTGCTGGCTTATCGTTTCTAAAAAAGCATGCAAAGGCATTACATGGTAAAAAAATAGTGATTTTAGCAGTTGGAGCAACTCCATATGAAGAACATGTACTTGATACGATACGAGAACACAATTTAAAGCATGAATTAAAAGACCTACCATTATTTTATGCACATGGAGTCTTTGATGAAAATAAGATGTCATTTCGTGATCGAACACTGATTAAGATGTTAAGAAAGTCTTTAAAGAAAAAAGATCCAAATACATATTCTACATTGGAACAAACAATCATGTCAGTTAATCAACAAAAAGCAAATAATATACAGAAGGAGTATTTAGCTCCATTAATTGCTTATTTATCTAAGTAGGTATTTATATCTACTTTTTTTGTTATTTGATATAATACGTATATGAAACTACATGAAGCAATTGAAAACTATATTCACTATATTAGTGTTATTGATCAAAAGGCACTAACAACAATTGATAACTATAAAAATGATCTTGTACAATATGAGTCATTTATGCACGAGCATAATATAGAAGATGTAGAAACGATTGAGTACAAAAATATTGAAGCGTTTATTCAAAATCAAGCGTTATCAAAAAAGATGAATTCCATAAACCGGATGATTGTATCAATTCGTAACTTTCATTACTATGTCACATATAATTTTCCAAGTATTGCAAACCCAGCAATGCATGTAAAACTAAGTAAAAAAGGAAATAAACTACCTTCATTTTTAAATGAGAATGACTTAGAAATGTTTATAGGTGCATTTAATGATAAAAAAGATGTCGATTTATATCAACATGCGATTATTGAAGTCATGTATGGTTGTGGACTACGCGTAAGCGAGGTTTGTAACTTGCAAATGAATCAATTACACCTGCAACAAGGCATAATTAAAGCCGTAGGGAAGGGAAATAAGGAACGCTTAATTCCAATCAATCAACATGCAATTGATTGCTTACAGTTGTATTTTGATGGTCCAAGAGCTTTTTGGAATACAAAGAAGCTTCATTATGTGTTTGTTAACCAAAGAGGGAACCGACTAACAAGACAATATGTTCATTCGATGATCAAAAAGAAACTTATGGAGTTAGAGATGAATGATACAATTTCTGCGCACTCGTTTCGACATAGTTTTGCAACACACTTACTAAATGGTGGTGCAGATTTACGTAGTGTCCAGGAACTACTTGGTCATAGTGATATATCGACAACACAAATATATACACACATTCAAAGTGATCGTTTAAAACATGAATATTTACAAGCTATGAACAAAAAGAAGAAATAGTTAACTGCATATAACTGTATCTTCTTTTTATGTTCATAAACGTAATTTATATTAGTTATTGTTTTGATAAACAAATTATGATAATGTTTATGTAAAGGATGTGATATATATGAAGAAAATTGAAGAATTACATTTAGATGAATTAAAATGTGGTTATACAGTACATGATGATGTTTATGTATGTATTTTTTGTGATCAAAAATATGAAACTGGACACATTTATACATGTAAAGATGAATTATTAGATGCACATGCAGCTATGAAGCACCATATTTGTGAGGTTCATGGCGGTACATTAAAGGAATTATTTGCACTCGATAAAAAACAAACGATGTTAAGTGATGTACAAAAACGGATGCTTTCATATTTTGCGGATAATAAAAGTGATAAAGAGATTGCTAAGATTACACATACATCATTATCTACGGTTCGACAACAGCGTTATCAATTAAAAGAAAAAGCAAAGCAAGCTAAGGTATTTCTTGCAATGTACGAGCTCTCAGAGCAATCGAGTTCCTTTGAAGCGTACATTCCTATACATCAAAGCGCGACAATGGTCGATGATCGATACCTAATGACGCTAAAAGAAGAACAAGAGTTCATTGATCGATATTTTAGTAGTACAAGTCCATTGCAACTAAAAATGCTACCAGCAAAGCAAAAAGCAAAACTAGCCGTATTACGTATGATAGCTAAACAATTTGATGAGAATAAAGAATATACAGAAATGGAAGTTAATGAAATACTAAAAATAATTTACGATGATTTTGTTACGATACGTAGGTACATGATTGAATATGGTTTCTTAAAACGTACAAACGATGGAATTCGATACTGGAAACCAGAAACTGTACAATAACCCTATAATACATACATCTAAACATTACATAATACACATTATGCGAAGTAAAGTATTCATAATATGTGTTATGAAGGTAAGTAAACCCCCACTACTTATAATAAATGTAGTGAGGGTTTCTTTATTTCTATTATTTAGATTTTTCTGTCTTGTTTGCTTCTCTATGTTTTTTTCTGGCATTAATATAGATTTCAATAACTGTAATTGTTAGAAGTAATCCCAAGAACTCTGAAGCTAAATTCATACAAAAGTCATGCAAATTGAAGTTAGGATTATCAAATACCCCAATTGCGAATGTAACAGAAAATATAATTACAATGACAATGTATGAAATAAGTAGTTTTTTACTCTTAAGCATAAATCCCCCTAAGTCGTCTATCGATGCTGTAAAGTAATTTCTACTTGATCACCAATCGATTTGCCTATTTGATTTCGAATCGCTTTTGTAATTCCTAAGATGTAACAAATATCACCATTTTCTTTTTTAATCCCATGTTGACGATACTTCCATTATATGGAATTCCATCAAAGGTTGCATGTACTGGTAAGCGTCCTTTTTGAAATTCTTTTTTTATATCAAAAGGAACTTCAATATATGCGCCTCCCTTTCCTATTGTAGCTTCCTTTATAATTGTTTTAAATGTATATGGAAATGTGATGTTGTACACCATAATTATCCTTTCAAGGCAAGTTTTAGTTTTTTAATTGCCCAAGTGTAATGTGCACATGTTGCTGATATGCAATAACTTGCGATATTTGTTGATCCAACCCATGGATATATCGCTTTGGTGAATAGTACTTCTTCAGATAGTGATTCAATGACATCAATTACAGCCTTGTGTGAAGATAATAACATACTTTTGGCGTCATTTAAGCTTGTTTGTTGGTGTTTTTTCCAAAACTCGACATTCATATCTGCATAGTTATTCCATTTGTATGGTGCTGGTAAAAACGGTGTATTTTCACCATCATCCATGTTTCGTTTTAACCAGTGTAAGAGAAGTTGTTGCCACTCATATACATGGATAAGAACATCGCGTAAATTCTTATCACGTGCCCAGTGTGCTTCTTTCTTACCAGTTATATCATATGTGAAGTTTGCTTCTTGTTGTGTAGGAGTCATAGTATTGATAATCTCTCCTAGTTTATGAAATTCTGTAGTTGCTTGATCAAGCAATTCTTTTTTTGTTTTTGGTCTTGCCATTGTTAGTATCCCCTTATTTTATATTTTGTGCTTTATTTTTTTGTTGCAAATAGATAATGATATATGCAACAAATAGACATAGATTAATGAAAATAGCTGGCACAGTTGTTATTGCATTCATTTGTGTTAAATCAGCTAAATAACCGTAGATAATTCCACTTGCTCCAGAAACAATCATAATCATAAGTGCAGATGCTAAACCTAAAAGTGTTTTTGCTCTAAGCAGATTCATCACCATCAATAGTATAGTGGCAATGCTTAGTGCATTACAAAAGAAATTCAATGTATTGTTCATAATCATCCTCCAAATTGAAAAAAAGAAGCACAGTGGCTCCTTTTTGATCTAAATTACTTAACTGCTTCTTTTAATGCTTTAGAAGCTTTGAATTTAGGTGCTTTTGATGCAGCGATTGTTAATTTTTCACCAGTTGCAGGGTTTACACCTTGACGTGCAGCTCTTTCAACTACTTCAAATTTTCCAAATCCTGAAATATCAACTTTACCACCATCTGCAAGAGTTTTAGTAACTTCTGCGAATACTGTTTCAACTGCTGTAGTAGCGTCTTTCTTTGTAATTCCAATAGTTTCTGCTAACGTTTCAGCTAATGCTTTCTTGTTTAATGTTTCCATATCTTATACCTCCGAACATCTAGGTTAATTATAGTCTATCTAAAAAAATATAACAAGGAAAACACATTACGAAAGTGCTAAAAAATGCGATAAATACTACTTTTTATCAATAATTTGCAAGATTACGTGCCCTGCGAGCATAATTCCAGCGATATTTGGCATAAATGCCACGCTTCCAGGTACGTTTCGCTTGATGATATTTGGGTTAACTTCCCAAGGAATCATTGGTTTTATTGGTTGTTCTGTAGACCAAAGAACCTCAACTTTTTTGATATGTCTAGCTTTTAATTCTCTACGTAATACCTTAGCTACAGGATCATAACTCGTCTTTGAAATATCACCAATTTGTAGTTTCGTAGGATCTAGCTTATTTCCAGTTCCCATGGAACAAATAATTGGTATTTGCATTTCTTTTGCTTTTTCGATAAGTAAAATCTTAGCTACCATCGTATCAATACAGTCAATAATGTAATCCACTCCAACTAAATCGATTTCATCAATTGTATCTTTTAATACAAACGTTTCATATGTATGAATTATGGCATTAGGATTGATATCAAGTAAACGTTTTTTCATTACTTCTACTTTGCTTTGACCAATGGTAGAGTGTAAAGCGACAATTTGACGGTTAAGATTACTTAACGACACAGTATCGTTATCGATAATACTAACTTCTTTCACACCAGAGCGAACTAATGTCTCAATACAATGTCCCCCTACTCCACCAACGCCAAAAACAGCCACGTGGCTGTTTTGTAGGGTTTTGATTCCGTTTTCTGTTAGTAGCATTTCGCTACGAATAAATTGATTTTCCATAACGTTATTCTGATTTAAGTTCACGTAACATTAAGTCTTTTGCACTTTGTTTTGGCTCTTTACCTTCATATAGTACTTTATAGACTTCTTCAATGATTGGCATATCGATATTCTTTGCTTTAGCAAGTTCATGTACAACTTTTGCTGTACGAACACCCTCTACGGTTTTCTTGTTTGTATTCCAGTAGATTTGTGCATCATTGGCTTTACCAATTTCATATCCTGCTTGGAAGTTACGAGAGTGTCTGCTAGTTGCAGTAACAATTAAGTCACCAATTCCAGTAAGTCCCATAAAGGTTTCTTTCTTACCACCATATGCACTACCAAAGCGCATAACTTCAGCAATACCACGCGTGATTAGTGCTGCACGTGTGTTATCTCCATAACCTATTCCAGCTAAGATTCCACTTGCAACAGCAATTGCATTTTTCAAGGCAACACCTAATTCTGCACCAATTTCATCATTTCCTGTATACACACGGAAATAGTCATTTGAGAATACACGTTGTATCGTTTTCGCATCTTCTTCATTTTGTGAGACTGCAGTGATTGTTGTTAGTAAACGTTCAACTACTTCCTCTGCATGACTTGGTCCGATTAGGGATACAACACTGCTTAATTTATCAGCTGGTACACTTGCACGAATCACATCACTCATACGTGCATTTGTATCAGGATGGAATCCTTTTGAAGTATTCACAAAGATTATTTTCTTATCTAAGTATGGTGCAACTTGTTCACAAACACTTTGAATTGCGATTGTTGGCACACTAAGTAAAACAATATCACTTCCTGTAACTGTAGTTAGATCTGTTGTCGCTTTAATTGCTGGGTTTAATTTGACCCCAGGAAAAAATGTTGAGTTAAGATGATTGTTTGCTATATCATCAATTTGACTTTCGTCGATTCCCCATATTGTGACATCTACATTGTTGTCTGCTAGCACTTGTGCTAATCCAGTTCCCCATGAACCACTTCCAATAATTGTTACTTTCATTATTCCTCCATGAATGATTTACAAGCTCTTAAGATTCTATCTTGCACGAGCATTAATGTGGATGGTTGTACCTGTAAAGTTAAACGCATCCCGTAAACGGTTCTCCAAGAATCTTTTGTATGAAAAATGTAATAATTCCGGGTTATTTACAAATAATACAAAGGTTGGTGGACTTACACTTACCTGACTTGCATAATAAATACGTAAACGTACGCCATTATGTGTAGGTGGTGGTGTAACTAATTGTGCATCCAAAATAACTTCATTAACAACATTTGTTGGTAGACGAAGTGTTGAATAATCATGTACTTCATCAATTAATGGAATTAATGTTTGAATACGACTACGATTTAATGCACTTACAAAGGCAATTGGTGCATAATCTAAATATTTAAATTCTTCACGAATCAATTCAGTGACTTGATTCATTGTTTTTTCATCTTTATCGACAGTGTCCCATTTGTTGTAAACAATGATAACACCCTTCCCTGCTTCATGTGCATATCCAGCGACGTGTTTATCCTGTTCACGGATTCCACTTTCACCATCTAGCACAACAAGGACAACATCACTACGTTCAATGGCTGCCATCGCACGTAAGATGGAATACTTTTCGATATTTTCGTAAATCTTTCCACGTTTACGAATACCTGCAGTATCGATAACGACATAATCTTTTCCATTTACTTTGAATGGTGTATCTACTGCATCTCGGGTAGTTCCTTCAATGTTTGAAACAATAACGCGTTCTTGGTTTAAGATCGCATTTACCAAACTTGATTTTCCAACGTTAGGACGTCCAATGATACAAAACTTTGTCATTTCATCATAATCTTTACGTTGTACATTTTCAAATGAATTAATGATGCTATCTAATACATCACCAATTCCAATACCGTGAACTCCACTGACAGCAATTGGTTCTCCAATTCCTAGTGAATAAAATTCATAGATATTTGCTTGTAATTGGGTGTCATCGATTTTATTTACTGCCAAAATCACTGGCTTTTTTGTTTTACGTAATAAAGAAGCGATATATTCATCATCTTTTGTTACGCCATCAATTCCACTCACGACAAATACAATAGAATCAGCTTCTTCTAAAGCGATATCCACTTGCATTTGTATTTCTTCTTTAAATGGTTGGTTGTCCAGTTGAATTCCACCAGTATCAATAATTCGAAATTCTTTGGTTAACCATTCTGCTTTTGCATACACACGGTCTCTAGTAACACCAGGTGTATCTTCAACAATGGATTTACGTTCTCCAATCATTCGATTAAATATAGTAGATTTTCCGACATTTGGGCGACCAACGATTGCTGTAATCCCACTAATCATTTTGTTTCTCTTTCTTTTGTATAATCGATAATACTTTATTAACTACTTGTTCAATATTCAATAAAGATGTATCAATTTCTATGGCATCATCTGCTTTTTTTAGCGGTGATGTCTCTCGATTCATATCTTGGTAGTCGCGTTGCTCAATATCTTTGGCAATTTGATCGTAATCAACATCGACTCCTTGCATTTTATATTCTTCAAAACGGCGTTTTGCTCTTGCTTCAACAGAAGCAACCATGAATATTTTTACTTCTGCATCAGGCAATACGACAGTTCCTATATCACGGCCATCTAGAATAAATCCTTTAGCTTTGGCCATTTCTCTTTGTTTTGCGACCATCTTCTCACGAACGAGTAAGATTTTAGCAATACTACTTGTACGCATACTAATTTCATTGGTACGAATGTTTTTAGAAACATCTTCTCCATTGATAAATACGTTTCCTGCTTTATCAAATGAAATCTCCATGTGTTGCAACATCTCATCTAATGCGGTTAAATCATTTAGTTCAATGTTATTTTTTAGACTTTGGTAAGCACAGCAACGATACATCGCCCCTGTGTCAATATGTACATAACCTAACTGTTTTGCTAACAGTTTCGCGATTGTACTTTTACCAGCCGCGCTTGGTCCATCAATCGCAATGTTAATCATACAAAAACTCCTCTCTTACATTTTAATGTTCATAATCCAGTATACAACAGTAACAACTACTGCTAGTAGCAATACGATTAAGACTGCAATTATGATATTTAAAAGACGGTTATTTTTATCTACTCCATCATTTAAGGTATGAATCTCTTCTTCTTGCTCGTGAAGTTTTGTTTTCAGTTGCAATGTTTGATCAAGTAATTCATCATAATTTGTTGTATCTTCATCATCTTGGCTAGAATCACTAGGCATAGACATGTTTGTTGTTACATCTTTAGCAGTTGGTAAAACAATTGTTTGTTCACTTTCTACTGCTACTTCAGGTTGTACGATTTCTTCACGTACATCTTCAAGTGGTTGTACTTCTTCCTGGTGAATTAAATCTTGCACTTGTCGTGCAATTTCTTGTGTCATTGACATACGATCTTCTTTATCCATCGCTTGGATGTTTGGAATTTCGTTAGTTGTATACACACTAGCATTTTCAATCACTCCACTTGCTTCATGAACCTCAGTTTTTTGAGCTTCATTATCCATATATGATGCACGTTTTTGACGTTGCTTACTTGATAATTGTTGTAAGATATCAAGTCTTGTATCTTCACTTTCACGAACACCTTTTTTCATATTATAATCACGTACTTCTTGTAAGAAGTCATCCAAGTATTCGTTTTTAAACTCTCCAGTTGTTTCTGAGTTTGTATAATTTATCGAACGTTTTTGATGTGAGGGTGCTTTATTTTCCTCAACTTGTTTATTTAACTGTTGTAATGCTTGTTGCACAGCTTGTTCATCATCTTGGTTTTGATTTAAGGTTTGACGAAGTGCCTCGTATTTTTTTACTCTTGAATTTTCACTCATTTTCAAATCCTCCATACTTGTCTATTATAACAAATTCCAAATTGCATGCATACCGATATTCAATAAAAAAGCCCCTTTCGGAGCATTTTATTATGATTTATGCACGCCCTGCATATTTTCCATCAGATGTAGATACAAGAATAATTTCATCTTGATCAATAAATAATGGAACACGGATGCCATACCCAGTTTCAAGAACAGCATTTTTTTGTGCGTTTGTTGCTGTATCTCCTTTTACTGCTGGTTCACTTTCAACGATTTTTAGAGCGACTTTATCCGGTAATACAACTCCAAGAATTTCGTTTTCAAACATAGTGATAACAACATTGTCATTTTCTTTTAAGAAGTTCATTTCCCATTCTACATTGCTTTTAGGAAGTTCTACTTGTTCATAACTTTCGTTATCCATAAGAATTAAGTTTTCACCATCATCGTATAAGTATTGCATTTCTCTTTTATCGATGTGCGCTGGTTCTACTTTATCTGATGAGTTAAATGATAACTCAGTAATTGCTCCTGTACGTAAGTTACGCACTTTCGCTTTGATTGTTGTTGCACTACGAGCCGTTTTGTTGTGTGAGTAGTCAAGTACAACATAAATATTTCCATCTTGTTGGAATGTAATTCCTGGTTTTAATTCGTTTGATTGTAACATAAGTTCTCCTTTTTCTTGTCTATTGTAAACTTTTTTTCGTTTTTTTAAAAGATTAACGACGTTTTTTTAGTTTCGATACAAATTTCTTCTTACCTGGCATTTGGTTCATTGCAGGCATACCACCTTGTGCCATGTTTTGCATAGCTGCCATATCAGGTGCTTGTCCTTGTTGAGACATACGAGCCATCATCGTCATCATTTTCTTCGATTTTTCAAATTGTGTCAGAAGTTTATTTACATCACCAACACTATGTCCACTACCATTAGCAATTCTTCTTTTTCTAGAAGAACGAATTTGGTCTGGATTTTCTCTTTCAAATTTCGTCATGGATTGAATCATCGCTTTGGTATGTTTCATTTGATCATCAGCTTTCATATCGTCTATGCTTTCCATCATTTGTCCCATACCTGGTACTAATTTCATGATTTTGCTAAGCGATCCCATCTTGTTGATTTGTTCAAGTTGTACCAACATATCATTAAGGTCAAATTTACCTTCCATCATACGACGTGAACTTTCTTCAGCTGCATCAAGATCCATTTTTTCTTCAGCTTGTTCAAGTAGAGTTAATAAATCTCCCATTCCTAGGATACGTTCTGCCATACGGTCTGGGTGGAACACATCTAAGTCTTCGATCTTCTCTCCTGTACCAACAAACTTAACCGGTACATGTGTAATTGCACGAACCGATAGGATTCCCCCACCACGTGCATCTCCATCAAGTTTTGTAAGAACTAAACCAGTAACATCTAACTTCTCATTAAAACTTTCTGCGACATTGACAATATCTTGTCCAGTCATCGCATCTACAGTTAATAGGATATCACTTGGTTTTACTGCTTTTTTGATTTTCTCAAGTTCTTTCATCAATTCTTCATCTACATGAAGACGACCAGCAGTATCAAAAAGTACAGTATCATATCCATTTGCCTTTGCATATGCTAAAGCATTTTTCGCAGTTGTTAATGCATCAACTTGGACACCTTCAGTATACACTTCAACATCAATTTGTTTTCCAAGTGTTTGTAGCTGTTCAATTGCAGCAGGACGAATCACATCACATGCAGCAAGCAATACTTTACGATCTTGTTTTTTACTCATCAAGTTTGCTATTTTCGCAGATGCAGTTGTTTTCCCAGTCCCTTGTAAACCAACCATCATAATCGTTGTAATTCCATCTTCTTTATAGTTGATTTCAGCAGTTGTTGAACCTAATAAATTGGTTAGTTCATCACGCACGATTTTTAGAACCATTTGTGCTGGATCTAGAGCATCATAAACTTTTTGTCCGAGCGCTTGCTCTTTAATTGTTTCAATAAAATCTTTTACTACACGGTAGTTAACATCAGCTTCAAGTAGTGACATGCGCACTTCTTTAAGCATTTCATCCATGTTCTTTTCAGTAAGTTTACCCTTACCACTAATATTTTTAAACGCTCGATTGAGTCGTTTGGTTAATGAATCAAACATTGTATCATACCTTTCTTTTTTGCCACCTCTTATTATATCAAATTATCATGCTATTGAGAATATTTTCTTTTGAGTTCATCCATACGGTTTTCTAACATCTTTTCAATAGAATCATAGGGCATCTCTTTAGTAAAAGGAAGTTGGATGGTTCCTTTTGCAGTTTTAAAGCCTGGTTCTAATTTCTGAAAATATAGTACACCAGAAGGGCTAGGATATAGACCTATATGATGTTTCATAAGTGCAAAATGTACGACATTTGTATGCCAGTAAAATGTAGGCATTCCATATCGAATCCGTTCTTCTGCTTCAGGCATAATTTTTTTGATTAAGTGATAAAGATTCCATAGACGTTCTTGTCTTTCATTTGGAGCATTTTCAATATATGTTTCAATTTCTGTTTTTGGCATATAACACCTCACTATCTCTTAAGTATAACGCATATTTTATCGATGCATACATAAATGACTAAAAAAGATGCTCCCAATTGGAAACATCTTTATTGTTTTATGCTTTACGTTTTCTTGTATACATAATTCCTAAGGCACTGCATGCAAGTAATCCATATAGAAGTACAATACTTGTTGGATCATATGTATTAACAGATCCACCTGCATTTAATGTTGTACTTGGCTGTGCTTGATCAACTGCTTTTACTTGTACATCAATTTGAACGGTTTGTGTATATAGTTCATTTTGTGCATCTGTGTATGAAACCGTTAGGAAAAGTGGATATGTTTTATTTTCATTTTTTGCATTTTTGATTGCTTTTAAACTAGTTTCATCAATATCTACTGTATACGCATCAACAACTTCTCCGTCAATTGTAACTGTTAGATTTACAAGACTTTGAATTTGTTTTAGATCTAAAGTTGAAAGTTTATCATAGCGAATATCAAAGTTTGATGCATACACTTGAAGTTCTACTTCATGATCAACAACTTGTGTTGTATCTACTAATCGTCCTTCAATTTCTGCTTTAAAGGTATGTGCATTTGCTTTTGCATAGGTAATGAAATCAGGATAAACAGAACCATGCGCAATATATTCGAAATTGGCAAGTCGTTCATCACTTAAAAACCAAGCAAGCATGTCTTCACGAGTGATCGCACGATACACAACATCTGCTTCTACTGTGCGTCCATCATCTAAAACGATTTTTTCAATACGTTCACCTACAGGTCTTGTAGGATCAAAGTACACTTTCATTCCAGCAAAGTGTTGGAAATTGTTGTTTTCCTCCGGATATGTAGCAAGTGCATTTTCCATTGCAGCATAGATTTCTTTACCACTTAATTCAAATGACAACAAGCGTTGTTCTGAACCAAGTGTGTTTAGTAATTCATCATATGTTACATCACCTTTTGGTAAGTCTTGACGAATGGTAACTCCTGGTGCAAATGAAACATCTGCATTCCCTTTTGCAGTTGCTAAATATGCATCAGATACAATATTTCCTAAGTTTGTTTCTTGTTTTCTAATTACTTGACGATTTCCAGTTAGATCTACTGGTGTAGTAAACATAACTTCTTTTAAAATCGTTTCATTTTTTGCGCGAACATCATCAATAATTTGTTGGATTTGTGCATCTGGTGTAATACCACGTGATTCTGCTTCACTTACTGGAATAATCGTTGAAGTAACATCAACAACTTTATTGTCTTTAATGTATAACTCCATCACTCCAAAGTTATTTCCGTATTCCCCAGTTTCAGCAATCAATACACCATTATGTATTAAACCACCATCATGAACTGTATGACAGTGTGCATCAACAATCGCTGTAAACCAGTCGCACTTTTCTGCTAAGTATTTACTTGTCAGTTCTGGATTTGGATCTTTTACTCCTAAATGCGTTACACCAATAAAGATTGTTGCACCTTCGGCAGCTGCTTTTGCTTTTAATTCTTCCGCTTTTGCGACTGTACGTGCTCCAAATCCTTCAGGATTATATGCAGTTGTTAATCCTAAGTATGCAATTTTAGTTCCATTATAGTCTTTAATTACATATTCTTCTACATCAGGAATTGCTGCTAATAAATCTGGTTCAGCATTTGCACCTAAAATTGGGAAATTTGCTGCATCGACAATATCGCTAAGCATATCAAATTTCATCGCATATTCATGATTACCTAATGTCATCATATCGTAACCAACTGCATTCATCACTGTGGCAACATCTAATCCACGTGACATAGAAGCAAATGAAGTTCCAGCAAATGCATCTCCAGCAGAAACAATTGTATATGCTTCACCTGCTGTTTCTAATTTGTTAGCATAACCTTTTACGTATGGTTCTACATCAACATAACTATGTACATCATTTGTGTGAATGATTGTAATTTTCTTATCGTAATCTAAAGCACGTACTTGTCGTAATGTTGATGGTACAACAAGTGAAAACATGCTGATTGTTACAAATAAACTAAGTACTATTTTCTTTAATCTTTTCATTTTGTTCCCTCTTTTTTTATGTGTTAGATTCTCCCTGCGAAATGTAAATCCTTTCACAATATGATTCCCCTAAATGCATATTGCTACTTGATTTATGTATATTTACAAGCTGTTTTTCACCTTCCTTTCTGTGCTTGTTTTTACCGTATCTTGAAATAAGAACATAAAAAAACCTATACGTAGACAAAAACTGTCGAAGTATAGGTTTAGCTTGCTTATGCAATCACTATCCTGTTCTTATGTAAATTCATCATAACAAAGCCAAGTAAGCATGTCAATCATTCTCACAGATTAAATGAAAGCGATTACAAATTTACCATCCTTTTGGTGTAAATACATGTGTTTCTATAAAATGTGCAAAGCCTTCTTCATCACATGTTTTTTCAGTGATAACATCAGCAATTGCTTTGGTGTCCTTGCTACCATTTAACAAACACACGCCAAGTCCACTTGCTTCAAGCATGTCATTATCGTTTGACATATCACCAAAAGCCATCACGTTTGCGACATCGATGTGATTACGTTTACAGTATTCTTTCATCGCAAATGCTTTAGAGACGTTGCTATTTGCAAATTCTAACATTGTTGTCTGTGTTTTGAATGCTTTATAGTTACTTGATTCATGTTGTTTTACATATGCTTCAATCTCAGGCATTTTGTCTTCATCAATGCGAAACATAATCTTTGCATTTTTCTCTTTATAAAATTCACTTTTATCATCAACTAAAACAATGGTCTTCCCTACTTTATCTGCAGAATACTGTACCATTTCATCCATTCTTGTTGCTAGAAAACGACCACCATCTAAATACATGTATGGATTTAAATCAAAAGGTTCCATCAATTCTAAGATTTCTTTGATCCATGCAGTTTCTAGTAAGTAATAGGAATGATAACTATGATTATTTCCATCCCATAGCTGACAACCATTTAAACCTAAAAGCATCGTTGTTTCTTTTTCCAATCCCCAACGTTTTACTTGTGCTTCGATTTCATCTAAGGGGCGACCAGATGCAAGACCAAAATGTACACCATGTGCATGCAATTTGCGAATTACTTCTTTGGTATACTCTTGCATTTCATGGGTTAGTGGCGAGACAAGTGTATTATCAATATCGCAAATAACTAACTGTAAATTTTCCATTATAAAGACTCTCCTTTATTTCGTTTGTTTACTTCTATTATAAACCCTCTAGTAACTATAGAGTCCACAAAATAAAAAGACATAAAATTATGTCTCATTAGTTATTTTTGATAAATCGTAATTACAAATTCAATGTCGATATCGAGAACTTTGATTGATTCTAATCGTAAACTAGCCTCTTTACTTGTTTTATGGTAATACGGCGTCATCATGAACAGTGCTTGTAGATCGTGGTTTGGACAAGTAATTTGATCTTTTACATAGATACGATCCACAATCGATAGTTGTTTGTGTATTGTTTCTTCATTCTGGTATGGTGTTTCATACAACACTTGTTTTAATTGCATTAAATGATTGGCTCCAGGTTCTACACATATAATATACCCTTTATCATGAATCATTCGTGTGTATTCTTCATATGCAAATGGTGCAAATACATTGAGTAAGATATCTGCTTGATGTGCTTTTATAGGCATATGAAAGATACTACTTAAGACATACTTTACATGTTTGGTACGTTTTGCAGCATACTTAAGTGCACGTTTGCTAAGATCCACTCCATATATGGTTGTATCTGGTAAAACTTGTGCAATGGCATTTGTATAATACCCTTCTCCACAACCAGCATCAACAATCATATTTGGATGTAAATCTTTAATGATATCGATTAATTTTTGTTGGAGGATAGTATAGTATCCCTTACTTAAAAAAAGCCTTCTGGCTTGGACCATTGCCAGTTCATCACCAGAAGTTTTTGCGCTTTTTAAATAGAGGTTTACATATCCTTCTTTTGCAATATCATACATATGATGATTCTTACAAGTATATCGATGCTCTTGTTTGTGTAAGTCTTTTTGACAAACAGGACAAACTAACATTAAAATAAATCCTCTTCATCTTGGAATACTTGATTGTAATAAATGTTTTCTGATTCAGTTGTTGCTACAGCTGTATCCAGTTCGCTTTGCCAATCAAAATGTGCTTCCATTTTTTCAACTTTTGCAAGATTTGGTTTTGTTGTTGGTTTCTTTGGTGTAAAGATTGTACAACAGTCCTCAAATGGTTGAATTGAAATATCATATGTATCAATTTTTTGTGCAATATCGATAATTTCCAATTTATCGTGACAAACAATTGGGCGAAGTACAGGAATATCTACAACTTTACCAATAACATTCATTGATTCTAGTGTTTGACTAGCTACTTGACCTAAACTTTCACCGTTTACAATCGCTAAACAATTTTGCTTTTCTGCGATTTGTTGGGCCATACGGTACATCATACGACGCATCACTGTGATTGCATAACTTTCATAGCAGTTTTTGTATATTGCTAATTGCATTTGTGTAAATGGGACTACATGTAAGCGAATATGTCCTTGATATAGTGCAAGCTTACTAGCTAGTGCTTTTACTTTATTTAAGGCTTGCAGACTTGTGTATGGTGGTGATGCATAGTGAATACATTCAATTGCAACTCCACGTTTCATCATTTCATAACAAGCTACAGGTGAATCAATACCACCTGATAACATAACCAATGCTTTTCCGCTACTTCCTACTGGATACCCACCAGCACCTTTGATTTTATCACTCATTACATAGGTATAAAATTCACGCACTTCAACTTGAATACGTAAATCTGGTTTTTTAACGTTTACTTTTAATTCTGTGTTTTGTAGGATCTTTGTAGCACAAGCACGATTAATTTCATCACTTGAATATAAAAATGGCTTGTGATGTCTACGTGTATCCATTTTAAATGTATGAATATCACTACTTGCTTGTAAGGCTACAGCATATGCTGCTTCAATAATGGCATCCAGTTCACTAGGCACTTTCTTAGCTAACGAGAAACTAGAAATCCCAAATACGCACTGTAGACGCTTGCTAACGGCTTTATAGTCTTCCCCATTCAGTAAGATATACATGCGATCATGACCTTTTTCATATTCTAAGTGTTCAAACTCGCGTAGTGATTTTTTTACATTCATCATTAATTGACGAATAAAGTCTTTTTTATTTTTACCTTTTGTTGATAATTCCCCAAAACGAATGAGGATATGGTTGTATTCATTAGGTGCTGTATGCATATAAAATCTCCTTTAGATTCTCTAATAAGATAGACACTTCTTCTTTTGTTGTCAAGTGCGATAAAGAGATTCTTACGGCACTAAGTGCATGTTTTTCATCATAACCCATCGCTAATAGTGTATGTGATGGACTCTTTGTGCGTGTGGAACAAGCACTTTGACTTGAAATATAGATTCCTCTTTCATTTAATGCATTCATCAAGATTTCTGAATTCATCGTATGTACAGAGAAATTAATAATATATGGTGAACAAGCACGCGTAGAATTTAGATGCACTTGTTCCATTTGTGTTAATGCATCAAATATCGTATCACGCAATTGTACTACATGTTGATAGCTTTTTTGTTGTTCCAATTGAATTAAACGTAAAGTTTTAGCCGCAACAATACAACTTGGCGCATCAATTGTACCACCACGCAATCCTTGCTCTTGTGCTCCACCATGAACGATTGGAACTAACTCAATATTTCTCTTCTTAATTAAAATTCCACATCCTTTTACCCCATAAATTTTGTGGGTTGTAAAAGTAAACAGATCCATATTTTGCAACGAAAGATCATGCTTTCCGATTAGTTGTACTCCATCACTCATCATACAAATACGTGTCTGACTTTTTATATAATCAGCAATCTTCTCAATTGGTTGGATACTTCCTACTTCATTATTAATTGCCATAATGGAAAGTAATATCGTATCTTTACGAATGGCTTGTTGCACTTGTTCTAGACTTACAAGTCCTTCTTTATTTACATCTAAATACGTTACCTCAAAGCCAAATAAGGCCTCTAGTTGCTCAAAAGCATGCAAGATGGATGAATGTTCAATCTTTGTTGTTATCAAGTGTCTTCCCTTGTGTTGGTTCTTTAATGCGTATCCAGTAATTGCAAGTGAATTTGCTTCGCTAGCTCCTGACATAAAGAAGACTTCATCACTATGAACTTGTAACATCTCGGCAATTTTCTTGCGACTTGCTTCTACATAATCGTGTACTTGTAAAGCTGGCGTATATACACTCTCGGAATTATAAAAGTAGTTTTGGACACATACTTGATATGTATCCAAAACCTCTTTTCTGATTGGTGTTGTTGAAGCGTAATCTAAATAGATACTAGATTTGGATGGCTTCATTGATATCGACGCCTTTCTTTACCAGGTTTTCATAAACACCTGGGTGTAACTTTTCAATAATGTTCATTGCAATCTTTAGTGATTTTGTATATTGTCCATTATTGAAACATAATTCTGCTCTTGTTAATTCATTGTCTACTTCTGCATATTCACTACGGTATTTATTACCAAATAGAATTGCATTTTCAACCATAATTGCCATACCAACTAAGTTATTCACTGAGTTGTATAATGTATAGATATAATCAATACTTTCTTCAATCTTTGCATTTAAAGCTTCTACATTTAATGGTGTAATAAGTAAAATCGCTTTAATATCTTCAATGTGCTTGTTTGCCATGATTAAGTCATCATCGTATTTTTCACTTACATTTGGCAAATGATTTTTTTCGATTTTGATGCGAATTTCATTTACGATTAATTGTAATTTGATCATTTGTTCTTTCGCACGTTCTTCATCACTGCATGCAGATTCTAAACGTTGTTGCATTTCTTTACATTCAATTTCCAACTTTTGAACCATTGTATCCAATTCTTCGTATGATAGGAATAGCGTTGAAAATGGAACCGTGTTTTCGCTAATTACTTTCTCTAAACGGAAACGTTGTTCATTTAACTCATCAAGCATCACTTCATCTTTTTCTAAACGTGCTGTCCAATTATCAAAACCAAAGCGCACATTTACACGGTCATATAGTTCACGAATAATTTCATAACGTTTATTTAAATCTTTTACACGTTCAAATAGTGGAGTTACCTTTTCATGTAGTTGAACATATGCATCATTTTCTTTATCAATATCTTCTTTCACTGAAACAATACGGACTTCTAGATCATCAATATCTTTTTCAATGGTTGGTAAATCAACATCGCTTAGTTTTGCTAGACTTTCACTTAATAGTTCGCGAATGACTTCTAAACGTTTATCAATATCTAAGTGGTCTAAGTATACACCTTTGGCTTTACTTGAACTGTATAAATAGGTAAGTTCATCAGTTGCAGCAGTAAGTGTACCTTTCAATTGTTGGTAATAATCAGGAAGTGCATGTAATGCATGTTCCAAGTTTTCAATTTCCACTTGAATTTCCATTTGCTTATCTGCAGCTTTATCAAACTCACTTGCAAACATCCATTCTTCAAAAATGGAGAACATCTCTTCGATATTTTTAATCGAAGAATCTAGATTTTCAACACTTGTATGGTAGTCACTACGGTGTTCCATCAATTCCCTTTTTAGAACACGGAAGCGTTCTTTTAATGTATTAATGCTTTCACGTTGTGTGTTTTCTTGTTCCAAAACCTTTTCTAGTTTTGCATCAAGTGCTGAAACAATACGACTTGTGTTTGCAACTACTGGTTCTAGTTGATTGATACATTGATTTGCCTTCTTGATTTTCTTTGAGAAGATAAAATCATCAGTTTCAGCAAGTAATACACTATATTCTTTTAGACCTTCTTGTGTTTTTTCATATTCTTCTTGAAATGAAACCACATCATCTTTTAAGTTTGTATTTACCTTACTTAATGATACAGCTTTATTTAGTTTGAATGATAAAGGAATTCCTTTAAGTTCAGTAAAACGTAATTCTAGTGCATCAAAATCCTTTTTTGCACGTTTTAATCGAATTGAACGAACGATTAATATTATAATAATGAATGCAATTAGGATAATACCTACAATTAATATCCCCATAATTGAAACATTCTGTTTAAAAAAATTAATGAAATTTTCCATATCAACACCTCTGCGATTATTGTATCATAATTAGCGGAAGAAAAAACATTAAAATAATCGATAAGTAAAGAATATATTGACATTAACCTACTGATTTGATAAAGTAAACAGGCATCATTAATAGCAGCATGCAAAGTTTTATAAATCAGCGTTTGGATCGCATTTGCGAGATAGGAGTAATTCGGCTGCCTTACTTGAACGAAACTACATAACTCCAAACACTCTTATAGAATAATTTGTACTGTTATTGTTTTGCATTTGTAAAGCAATATAGGAGGAAACATTAATGGCTAGAATTACAAAACCTGTTTTTAAAACAGCAAGACGTCTTAGTTTCTCAATTTTAGAAAGTGGAAAAGAATTTTCTAAAGGAAAACAACGTCAATACGCACCAGGACAACACGGTCCTACAAAAAGAATTAAGTTAACTAACTACGGTTTACAGTTACGTGAAAAACAACGTTTACGTTACATGTACCAAATGAACGAACGTCAATTCTTCAACACGTACAAACGTGCGATTAAAATGAAAGGTGTTACAGGTGAAAACTTCTTATTCTTATTAGAAGCTAGACTTGATAACGTAGTTTACCGTATGGGATTTGCACCTACTCGTAGAGCAGCTCGTCAATTAGTAAACCACGGACACTTCTTAGTAGATGGTAAAAAAGTTGATATTCCATCATACCAAGTAAAACCTGGACAAGTAGTTGAAGTAAAAGAAAAATCTAGAAACTTACAACTAATCAACGATTCATTAGAAGCAGTATACAAGGCACCTGCATTCGTAGACGTTGACAAAAACGCGAAAAAAGGTACTTATGTTCGTACACCTGAAAGAAATGAATTAAACTCAGAAATTAACGAACTATTAATTGTAGAGTTCTACAACCGTCAATTATAATACCATCCAAAGAGCAAGACAGATTCTGTACTGCTCTTTTTTTTAAAATAACGCCCTACGTATATGTAGTGACGTTATTTTTTTCTAGTTTTCTTCGTGCTCTAAGAAACTTACTTTCTCAGCAACGAATTCATAATTTGTGTAGGTCTTATTTTCTTCGCTTGTATAAAAACTTGTTTGTACTCGTCCGCGAACACCAACAAGTGCTCCAGGCTCACAAACATCAATTACATCTTCAGCAATACCACGCCAAAGCGTTACCTGAAATACATCATAGTCATATACATTATCCGCATTTTTAAAATTTCGTTTTACTTTTACACTAGCAGTTGCAAATTTAATGTTTGAGCTAGTTAAACGAAGTTCTGGTTTTTCTACCATTCGACCTACAATTACAAAATGATTCAATATAACACCTCTTTTCTTTCTTGTCACGTATATATAGGCAAGAAAAAGAAAGTATCCTAAAGAAGATAAAAAAACCATCACAGAATATCAATGATGGTTATCATAGAGTTTATTGAATTAATTATTACTATCTAACTTCACACGATCAATGGCAATGACAAGTGCAACAATTAGTTTTTCATAGGTATCATCTTCAATTTGAATTACATAAGAATCACCCCAAGCAAACCATTCTTTATGAATCGAAGCAATCTGCCGGTTTTGTAATGTGATTGTAAAATTCATATCCCATATATCACCACGTACTTCAATTCCGTCAGCTTCAATATGATATTTTGCATGAAAGAAAGATAAGTCACGGTAAATGGTAGCGACATCATGACCTTCAATATGAACATAAAACCGTGGTAAGAAACTGAATATCTTCTTAGTTATTGTTGCAAACTCACCATTTGCATCATAAATTGTAAAATGTTTAGGTATTTCCATGAAGCTTCCTTCAACCCAATATATGGGTGTTTCATTTGCATCGAAAACGGTAAATTTTTCTCCTATCGAGAATACTTTTTGTTTTATATAGAGTGTTTTCATAGTACCTCTTTCTATATGTATAATAGCACAAACGATGACAGAAAATAAAAAAGATGACTATTTGCCATCTTTTGGAAGTATTTCAACTTCACATGTATTATTGATATCAATTAGAGCACTTGCCTCTTTAATGACATCCTTATTTACTTTATTCACAATTTCTAGACTTTCAAAGAAATCCAATCCTGCAAAGTATGTACGAACAAATCCAATACTAATGGAATCAAAACTATTAAGCGATGTTACATTACTTCCATATACACGACGCTTCATATTTTCGAGTTCTTTTTCATCAAAGTCACAAATACTTTGTAGTTCATGTTTAATGGTTGCATAGAATTCTTCAATCTTATTGGTTTCTGTGCTAAATGCGATAAGTCCATAATCTTTTGTGAATTCTACGTCATATGAGAAGGAATCATTAATAATTTCTTGGTCCATCCATTCTTGATATTTACTTGCTAACGGTGAAAATGCAACATCTAAAGCAAAGGTAATTGCCCATTCATATAGTTCTGCTTGTTTTGCATCAGTAATTCCAGGCATCTTAAAAGTTAATGCTGTTTTTGGTGTAGTGATATCCATTTGAATTTGTGCATGTGGTGTTTTAACTTTTATTGGTTCATCCACATAAATACGACTTGCTTGATATGGAAGTTCAAAGGATTTATTGGCTTGATTTTCTTTGATGGTTTCCATTAATTCTTTTGGATCGTGTCCACTAACTCCAACTAAAATCATACGGCTTGGATGATAATTTAGTTGGTAACATTCATATAGTGTTTCAAGTGTGATTGCATTTACACTATCTGCAGTACCACCAATATCATGTTTCATTGGGTGAATATCAAAAACGGATGCAAATAACTCACTGAATAGACGAGCATCAGGCATTTGATTATACATTTCAAGTTCTTGAATGATAATCCCCTTCTCTTTTTCGACAGACTCTTTGGTAATTGTTAGCTCTTGAACAAAATCAAGTAGTAAATTCAGTGGTTTGATTGGGTTATTGGTTGTTGAAAAGTAATATGCAGTTTCGTTATAAGAAGTAAATGCATTCACATTAGCTCCTAAACTAGAAAACTCTTCCATGACATCCTTGCCTTCTTTTTCAAACATCTTATGTTCTAAGAAGTGTGCAACTCCTTCTGGGTATGTATGAACGTTACCATGTTCATCTTTTTGGTCATGATCACGTCCACCAAATGGTGTTGCAAACACGAAATTGCTTTTCTTAAATCCAGGTTTTTGCCATAGAATGACATGTAAACCATTCGGTAAAGTTTCACTAATATAGCTTTCCTTAAAGTGATGATTTGTAATTGTTTCCATTAATTTTCATCTCCTTTACGTAAGACAAATGTAGTAAGTAACTCAATTTGAGACATTACTTCTTTGATGTCTTCTAGTGTTACTTCATAAATTTGTTTGATGATTTGTTCAACACTTACATCTGTTGCCAAAATCATATTGCGATAACCAAAGTTCAAAATACCATGTAGATCATCCATTTGTGTCATAAATGAATTGGCAAGCATATCTTTAACCACTTGAATAATGCTATGGTCAAAATCACCTTGTTTTACGCGTTCCAATTGTTCTTTTATCAACGCGATAGTCTTATCAACATTTTCTTCATTCACCCCAACATTGACACTTAATACTCCATCATATGGATGTAATCCAGAGTGGATGGAATATGCAAGTGAGTGTTTTTCACGCACTTCACGAAACAACAGTGAAGATGGTGTTTGACCGAAGATTGCATTTGCAACTGCTAATTTCCAATAAGATGCATCAAGATTGTTGATGTTGGTTTGATAGACCATTGAGATATACGCTTGACTCATATCACGATATTCTTCGATATAGTTATCCTTACGTTTTGCATCCACTTTATAAGATACAGCAGGTATGATTTTCGCATCACTGATGAATGCATTCTTGATTAGCTCGATTGTAGAATCATCTACATTACCGATAACTAGTACTTCCATAACATCATCTTGTATCATGGATTGCATAGCTGCAAGTAAACTATCAGGTGTAATGTTTTTTACTTCATCTTCAAAAAATAAGACTTGATTTGCAAGTGCATACCCTGCTCCTGCTTCATGTAACGCTTTACTTGAAGCGTACTGGCTTGTTTCATCATACATACGAGTTGTTTTACTTAGCGTCATACGAATACTTTCATCTACGTAGTTTTTATATAACTTTCCATTTTCATCAACTAATGGTTCATATAAAAATGCTTTCATGACAGCAATTGCTTCCATGATTAGATTTTCTTTATAGTCGATATAGGATGGATCAATAATACGTGCACGTAGTTCAACAACTTGGCTATCTCCATAAGTCATATAATTACTTGAAATACTTGCACCATACATTGCATTTAGTTTATCTACAATACTTGCTTTGGTAGGATATTGCTTACAGACATTGGTTAAATAGTCTGATATTACCATTCTTGGTGCAACACTATCTTTATGTAATGGTGAACGAAAACGTACACTGATTACAATATTTTTGAATTTTGTTTCTTTAATAACTTTTAAATTCATTGTTTTCTCCTTATTCGTCTTGTGCAGGTTTACGATAGACTTCACGTGGTTTGGAACCATTTGCTGGTCCAATAACTCCTTGATCTTCTAGTAAATCGATAAGACGTGCAGCACGTGAATATCCAATTGAGAATTTTCTTTGGATAAATGATGTACTGGCTTTTTGTGATTCTACGACAAATTGATATACTTCATCAAATAGCGGATCACTACTAATTGTACTGTTTACTTGCCCATCATGTTCTTCTAAGCGTAAGAATGCATCTTCATAATTAGGTCCAGCCTGTTTTGAACTAGCTGCTGCAATCGCTTCGACTTCATCATCTGAAACAAAACATCCTTGCACACGAATTGGTGAGTTTTCACCTTGTGGAATATATAACATATCACCAAGTCCAAGTAACTTTTCAGCCCCTTGTTGGTCCAAAATTGTACGTGAATCAATTGCCGAGCTTACAGCAAAAGCAATACGACTAGGAATATTCGCCTTAATTACTCCAGTAATAACATCAACACTTGGTCTTTGCGTTGCAACAATCAAGTGAATTCCTGCAGCTCTAGCAAGTTGGGTAATACGTTGAATACTTGCCTCCACTTCTTTAGCAGCAACTAACATTAAATCTGCAAGCTCATCAATAATAACGACAATCCACGGTAATGCTTTTGCCCCTGTCTTTTTGACAAACTCATTATATCCAGCAATGTTACGAACACCAGCTTGTGAGAAGTAATTATAGCGTTCTTCCATGATATTCACGACCACTTTAAGTGCTCGATTTGCACTATCTCCATCGGTAATTACCGGTCCAAGTAAATGCGGGATATTTGCATACATCGTAAATTCCACTTTCTTTGGATCAATAAGCAACATTTTAACTTCATCTGGTTTTGTGCGCATCAGTAATGAAGTAATAATACTGTTTACACAAACACTTTTCCCACTTCCGGTTGCTCCTGCAATTAGCAAGTGAGGCATTTTATTTAGTTCGCCATAAACATTATTCCCCATTAAATCTTTACCCAAAGCAAACAGTAATTTCTTATTTGCACTACTTTGTGGAATGGTGCGTAATAAATCACGAATATTTACTAAGGTTTTCTCTTGGTTAGGGATTTCAATACCGACAGTGCTTTTTCCTGGAATTGGTGCTTCAATACGAATATCTTTTGCTGCTAATCCCATTTTTATATCTTGTTGAAGATTGCTGATTTTATTAACGCGCACACCCTCTTCAACTTTTAATTCAAACTTTGTGACACTTGGTCCGATATGTGTTGCCACAAGTTGTGTATTTACATCGAATTGCTTCAAAATGTACACAAGACGTTTTCCTGCTTCATTTGCTGCATTTACATTACTGCTGTTTTTCCCTTTTCGTTCAGGAATGGCAAGTAAGTTTAAACTTGGAAGTTTATATCTTGAGTAGTCTGTAGAAACTGTGCGTTCACTTGTTGGTGTTTGCTCTACTACTTCTGGTGTTGGTTCTACAGGTGATAGCACATCTACTTCATCATAGTCATCAGCTAATATTCCAACATTGGTTGGTTGTGTATCTTGATATAGTAAATCTGCAAAATCCTCTGTTGGTTCCTCTTCCACTTCTTCATAATCTAAAATCTTTGCTTCTTTATCAGCGACGCGTTTGATCTTGCGATTTTCTTTACGCACTTCATGTTTTTCACCCATACGTGTAAACATCGCTTTAATACGTTCACGATCTTCTTTACGTAAAGCTACAACAATATAAATCAGTGTAAGTCCTGCAAGTAAGATATACGTTCCACTTTTATCAAATAAGATCGTCGATAGACTGTAAAGAAGTGCTCCGATGATTCCTCCACCTGCATGAAATGCACCACTTAGAATATTACTTGTATTCTCAAGATAGTAATTTAAAAAGGCTTGCCCTTTGAAGTTAACATCCATAAAGGTTGTTAAAAAGGTTTGTATCATTAAAAATCCAATAATTGTCATAATGACAAGTTTTGTGTTGAGTCCTCGTAAGGTCTTCTTAAACATGTAATAAACACAAAGTATAATACATAATGCAAATACTGCTGGTGTACTTTCTCCAAAAATGAAGCGCATTCCATGGTTTAACATTTCCCCAACAAGTCCAACACTTAATAACCCAATAAGTGCTACTGTGATAAAAAGCAAACAGTAGACATAGAGAAGAACCTCACTTTCTAAAGCGCGGTCCTTCTTTTTATTTGTTCTTTTTGTTGTTTTCTTTTTCGCCATATTCTGCCCACCTATTATTATACGTTTGTTGTTTCTAAAATCACGGGTAAAACCATTGGTCGTTTCCCTGTTTCTTTAACCAAATACTTACTGATTTTATCCTTTGCTTCTGCACGACATTCTAAGTTATCGTAACGGCGATCTTTTACTGCTTTTTCGATTGTTTTCTTCATAATGTTCATTACTTCTTTAATTAAGTAATCTGCATCTTTTAAATATACAAGGCCTCTTGTTTGTACATCAATTCCACTGATGATTTTCTTTGTGCGATTATCAAGTGTAACTCCAATAATCATCACACCATCTGTTGACAACCATTCACGATCTTTTAAAACAACCCCAGTTACATCCCAATTTTCATCTCCATCAATGAGTTGATCTTCAAGTTTGATTACTTCATCTGTAGCAATTAACTTCTTGTTTTGGAATGTTGCCACTTGTCCATTGTCTAATAGGATGATTTTGTCATCATCATATCCCATTGAACTTGCTAAATTTGCATTCGCAATCAAATGACGATATTCACCTTTTACTGGAATGTAGTATTTTGGTTTAAATAGAAATAATGCCATTTTTAAATCTTCTTTTGAAGGGTGCATACTTGCAGCATCTTTTGCTTTAAAAGAGTAAATGCGTCCACCTTCTTTATAGATTTCATTTTCCATATTTACTGCTTCATGCTCTGTCCCATTAACCACAGGACTTGTAATAACAATTGTGTCATTCTTTTGCATTTCTACATATTTATCTTCATTAGTCGCAATTGTTGAAATCTTAAGGAACAAACGTTTTCCACGACCTGTAACTAAAATCACAACATTTTTCATATCATTTTTAAATTGATCACGTGGAATGATCATGTTCTTTGGTAATTTATAGTAACCAAGTTCATCAAGATATTTTAACGTTTTAATCATTTCTTTATCACGAATAAAGACTTTCTTTTTGTATTTAATCGCCATGTCTAATATTTCCATAATGCGGTATAGACTTTGACGGTAACAAGCAACAATTAAACGATTCTTACCACTTTCTTCAAAGATTGGTTCTAACTTCTCTTTGATTTGGTGATGTGGTGCTGTATGTCCTTCATTTGCTGCACTAACAGATTCACTTAATAATGCTAGAACACCTTTATTTCCAATTTCACTAAGTACATTCACATCCATGCGGTATTCATCACTTAAACTATTGTAATCAACAATGAACTCTCCTGAGAATACAACAGCACCTTGGCTTGTCATAAAAGCAATTCCAAAGTTGTCTGGTGATGCATGTGTCATCGCAAAGGTGCGAACTGGCACACCTTCAATTTTAAATGTCGATGAACGATCCACTACATGAAGAATGTACTCATTAATTCCCGCTTCGCGTAATAAGTCATGCACAAAAAGCGATGTAAACTTCCCTGTATAAACTGGAATGTTGATTTGCTTAAGCAAGAATGGTAATGCACGCATTACATCATCGTGTGCATGCGTAATGAAAATCCCTGCAATTCGCTCTTGGTTTTCAATTAAATAGTTAAAATCAGGAATGACATATTCCACTCCTAGTAAGGCGCTATCTGGAATCATGATTCCTGCCTCAACGATAAAGATTACGTCGTTAATCTCAACTACGGTCATATTTTTACCGTTTTCGTCAAGACCTCCTAACGCAAATATTTTTACTGTATCCATATATTATAATCCTCTTTCTTTTATTCTTTTTGGTATGTAAATTTCCTTAATCAAGTATATCATAAAATGCATCTAAACACATTAGAATACCCATGAAAGTCCAATGAAACCGCTTTATTTTCTAAACTTCTTATAAAATATAGCATTTTACATTTTTAATACGTAAACAAAGGGTTGCAAATGATTGAATGTTGGCAAACCTTTGTGTTAGAATGACACATATGGAAAATGAGGAAACGATAAATATGACTTATAAAATAGGCTTAGATATCGGTTCAACAACGATCAAAGCAGTCGTTTTGAATGATACAAATGAAGTAGTATATAAAAGTTACGAACGTCACAAATCAAGAGTTCGTGAAATGGCACTAGAAAAGATTGAAGAATTAAAACCGATTATTAAGGATCACAAATTCAAGATTTCTTTAACTGGTAGTGCTGGTTTAGGAATTGCAAACAATGCTAATTTACCATTCGTACAAGAAGTTTTTGCGACAACCAAAGCAGTTAGAAAATATCACAATGACAGTGATGTTGTAATTGAACTTGGTGGTGAGGATGCAAAAATTATTTTTTTACGTGGAGCTTTAGAGGAACGAATGAATTCAACATGTGCCGGTGGTACTGGAGCATTTATCGATCAAATGGCAACTCTACTTAATGTAGATTTAGCAGAACTTGATGCCCTCTCACAAAACTATACAAAATTATATCCAATTGCTTCACGCTGTGGAGTCTTTGCGAAAACGGATATTCAACCATTATTGAACCAAGGTGCTCAAAAGGAAAATCTAGCTGCTAGTATTTTCCAAGCTGTAGTTGATCAGACCATTACCGGTCTTGCTCAAGGAAGAACCATTGATGGAAATATTCTATTCTTAGGTGGTCCTTTATCCTTTAATAAAGGTTTACGTGATCGCTTTATTGAAACTTTGAAAATTGATGAAAGTCAGGCAACACTTCCAGAAATGGGACCATACTTTGTTGCTTTAGGGGCTGCAATTAGTGCAGAAAGTGAAACTCAAGATTATACATATGCACAATTAATGGATGCATTAAAACGTGCTGCAAATGTGAAGGTCTCACATGAAGGTCTACCTCCCCTATTTAATAATGATGACGAATATTTAGAGTTTAAAGAACGTCATGCAAAAGCAAAAGTGCAAGAAGTAGATCTTGCTAGCTATAAAGGTAAAGCATACTTGGGAGTTGATGCAGGAAGTACAACAACTAAAATTGTTTTACTGAATGAAAATCACGAAATTTTGTATCAAAATTATACGTCAAACCAAGGAAATCCAGTTGATGTTGTGCAAGAACAACTCACTAAAATTTATTCAATCAATCCAGAGATTCAAATTGCTGGAAGTGGTGTTACTGGATATGGAGAAGAATTGATTCGTCAAGCTTTCCATATGGACCAAGGTGAAGTAGAAACTATTTCTCACTATACTGCCGCTAAACATTTTGAACCAAATGTTGATTTCATTATCGATATTGGTGGTCAAGATATGAAATGTTTTAAAATCAAAGATAACCGCATTGATGAAATTATTCTAAATGAAGCATGTAGTTCTGGATGTGGTAGTTTCATTGAAACTTTTGCCAACTCTTTAGGATATGACATTATTCAGTTTTCACAAATGGGGTTAATGGGTCAACATCCAGTGGATTTAGGTAGTCGTTGTACAGTCTTTATGAATTCATCAGTGAAACAAGCACAAAAGAATGGTGCAACTGTTGAAGATATCAGTGCAGGACTAGCTATCTCGGTTGTGAAAAATGCACTATATAAAGTGATTCGTATTGCAGATCCAGAAGATCTAGGACAAAACATCGTTGTACAAGGTGGAACATTCTTAAATGACACTGTATTACGCAGTTTTGAAAAAGAATTAGATAAACCTGTTGTTCGTCCACAAATATCTGGACTTATGGGTGCTTTTGGAATTGCGCTAATCGCACAAGAAAAATCAAATGGAACAAGTACAATTCTCAGTAAAGAAGAAGTCGAAAACTTTACCCATACTTCAAAAGTAGTAAACTGTCGTCTTTGTGGAAATAACTGTTCCTTAACAATTAATACGTTCGGTGATGGAAAGCGTCTGATCGCTGGTAATAAATGTGAACGTCCAATTAAAGGTGAAGCAAACTTTGATATTCCAAATGTTTATGCTTTAAAAATGGCGAAATTAGAATCGTATAAGGAACAATCAAAACCAGGTAAACGTGGAAGACTTGGTTTACCAATGGTACTTAATATGTATGAAAACTTACCATTCTGGCACACATTCTTTACCGCTTTAGATTTTGAAGTTATTGTGAGTGATCGTTCTAGTAAAGCGATTTACAATAAAGGACAACATACAATTCCTTCAGATACAGCATGTTATCCAGCAAAATTAGTACATGGTCATATTGTGAATTTATTAGAAAAGGATTTGGATGCAATATTCTACCCTGCTATGACTTATAACTTTGATGAAGGTATTAGTGATAACTGCTTTAACTGCCCTGTTGTTGCATACTATCCTGAAGTCATTCAAGCAAATATGGATGTGAAAATTCCATTTATGTATCCATATATTTCTGTTAATGATAAGAAGGATTTTATGAAGAAAATCCGTCGTTATCTAAAAGAACAAGGATACAGTATATCTAAAAAAGAAATCGTTGAAGCGAGTAATCTAGCTTATGCGGAATACGAAAACCATACAAATGAAATTGAAAGCTATGCACGTGAAGCATTAGAGTATGCACAAAAAGAAGATTTAAAAATCATCTGTTTAGCAGGACGTCCATACCATATCGATCCTGAAATTAACCACGGAATTGATCGTTTGATTACCTCACTAGGTTGTGCGGTTATTTCTGAAGACAGTGTGGCACGTACAGTTGAGTTTGAAAAATTCCAAGTATTAAACCAATGGACATATCACGCTCGTTTATATCAAGCAGCAAACTATATTGCCAATATTGAAAATTGTGAACTTGTACAACTTGTAAGTTTTGGTTGTGGACTTGATTCCATTACATCGGATGAAATTCACGACATCTTACATGAAAACAATAAAATGTATACACAACTTAAAATTGATGAAATTGATAATTTAGGAGCTGTGAAAATACGAATTCGTTCATTACTAGCAGCAATGGAAGACCGGGAGGAAGCAAATGAGTAAAATAGAACGCGTTGAATTTACCAAAGAAATGAAGAAAACGCATACCATCCTTATTCCAAATATGTTACATATGCATTTTCAAATCCTTGAAGAATTATTGATTTCTGAAGGATATAAAGTAGAACTGCTTAAAACAAAGCATCAAAATATAGTGAATGAAGGGGTAAAAAACGTACACAATGATACATGTTATCCTGCCCTACTTGTTGTTGGACAAATGATTGATGCTTTAAAAAGTGGTGCATATGATCTTGATAAAGTTGCCTTGATTATTACCCAAACTGGTGGTGGATGTCGTGCAAGTAACTACATTCATTTATTAAGAAAAGCACTTAGAAATAATGGAATGGCACATATCCCAGTAATTTCAGTAAACTTCTATGGATTAGAAAAAAATAGTGGATTTACATTCACTTATCGCTTCTTAATAAAAGCGATTTATGGAATTATTTATGGTGATTTACTAATGTGGATCTCCAATCAAAGTAAGCCATATGAACTTGAAGCAGGTGCAACTGATGCCATGGATAAGAAATGGACAAAGAAAGTTGCAGACAGTCTTCATTCAACAAAATTCTTACATATTAAAGCAAATTATAAAGAAATATTAGATGATTATGCATCGATTGCTAGAAGTAATGAGCAAAAAGTTAAAGTTGGAATCGTTGGTGAAATCTATATGAAGTATTCCCCTCTTGGAAATAACAGTTTAGAAGAATTCTTATTAAATGAAGGAGCTGAACCTGTTGTGACTGGATTGATGGATTTTATTGCCTACTGTTGTGAGAATATGATTTTGGATTACAGTTTATATGGAATCAATAAAATGAATCGTAACTTTGCGCGAATTGTGATTAAGTATATCATTCACTCGCAACGTAAGATGATTAAAGCAATAAAGAAACATGGAGTTTTTCGACCAATGTCAGACTTTAGTCAAATCAGTAATATTGCCTCAGATTACATCTCAAAAGGTGTAAAAATGGGAGAAGGATGGTTACTGACAAGTGAAATGTTAGAACTTATTGAATCTGATGTGAATAATATTGTTTGTTGCCAACCGTTTGGTTGTTTACCAAATCATATTGTCGCTAAAGGAATGATGCGTAAAATCAAAGATAACTATCCGTATTCAAATATTGTGGCAATTGATTATGACCCTGGTGCAAGTAGCATTAACCAGGAAAACCGTATTAAACTAATGTTAAGTAATGCAAAACTTAACATGGAGGAATCAAAATGAATCTGTTCGATGCCATCATAGCATTCTTTGTTTACGCCTTCCTAGGATGGGTTTGCGAAACAATCTATGTCAGTGTTGGCAAACGACATTTTGTAAAGCGTGGGTTCTTATATGGAACGATATGTCCAATCTATGGGTTTGGTGCACTTGCTGTACTATATGTATTGGATCCATATACGTATTACCCACCACTTATTTTTATTTTAGGTGTAGTTGTTACTAGTACACTTGAATATGTAACAAGTTATGGAATGGAAAAAATCTTCCATCTTCGCTGGTGGGACTATTCAACATATAAATTCAATCTGAATGGACGAATTTGTTTAAAAAACTCGATTATGTTTGGAATTATGGCACTTGTATTAGTTTATGGAATACACCCTGAAGTCGTTGAATTGATCAAAAGTCTACCGGATGTCACAAAATACGTGCTGACTGGTTTACTCATTGGTATCTTTATTACCGATACGACATTCTCGATTGTACATGCACTTGATATTAATAAAGCACTACAACGTGTTGATGAACTTAAGGATAAAATTGGTAGTGATGCAGAGTTACTAGCAAAACAAGTCAATGAAAATATTCAAAATGTACGCGAACAAATCTCGGATAAGACAATTAAAGCAAGTAATCGTTATAGTAAGCGTCTTGAACACTTTAAAGAGTCATATCCAAGTTTGAAACCAATGATAGAAGAACATCGCTTAAAAGCATTAGAAAGTATTATTCAAACTTTGAAAGATGCAAATCTACCGCTTACGAAAAAAGAGAAAAAGAAAAAAAGATGAGCGATCATCTTTTTATTTTGCGTCTTCTAATTCTCTAACAAATGCTAAGAATCCTTTTGCATCTGTATTCCACTGTGCAAGTTTTGCCTCATTCTTACGGTCAATTAAATGGTCATTAATTAAGTAAAGTGGAATATCTAGTTTTAAGATTGCCCCATCTTCTTGGGCATCATTTCCAACCATCATCACATCTGCTTTATCAATTTGATGCTTTTCTAATACTTCTGTAAAGTACGCTGGATTTGGCTTACAGTAATGGTAATCTTCAAATGTCGTAACTTCTAAGAATGCATCCGCATCAACTCCAGACCAACGCAGTCTAGATTCACTTGCAATTTTTGGGAATAATGGATTGGTTGCCGCAATCATTTTATACCCTTTTTGTTTTAAAACTTCAATAGCTTCAACTATATCGGCATTTTGTGTTACCACAGATTCGATATTTTGAAAGTCCGTTGTATAGAAATCTTCAAATGTTGATTCGATTTCACTTGCAGGGATTGAACTTACTTGTTCAAAGGTTTGCCAAAAGATTTCTGCATTGGTTTGGCTTCCATCATTTGTTGTCATCGCTTCAGTTCCTGCCCAAATTGCTTTTATAAGTAAATCTGCATCATATGTTGAATCAGCAAATTTGCGTTTAATTTGTCCAAAATATTGCTTGATGAATTCATCAAGGTCCATGGAAAGTAATGTTCCATCTAAATCAAATAGTATTGTGTTCATGTATTCTCCTCTATCGCATAGTACTATTTAACCTTATTTTGTTTTCATAGTCAAAGTAAAATAAAAAAAGATGCAAAATTCATTGCATCTTATATCGACTTATTCAAATAGTGCAGTTGATAGATAACGCTCTGCATTATCTGCTTGGATAACAACAATCATTTTGTCTTTATACTTATCCATTTTTGCTAGTTTTAAAGCTGCACTCATTGCTGCTCCAGAACTAATTCCCACTGGCATTCCTTCTTTTTGCATCATATTACGAGCTGTTTGAAGTGCTTCTTCATCAGTTACTTGCATGATTTCATCAACAATGCGTGAAGCATACACATCTGGAATAAAACCGGCACTAATTCCTTGGATTTTATGTGGTCCAGGTTTTCCACCAGATAATACAGGTGAAGCAGCCGCTTCGACAGCAATCATACGAATTGCTGGATTTTTTTCTTTTAGATTCATTCCTACTCCAGAAATGGTACCACCAGTACCCACAGCAGATACAACAACTGCAACTTCCCCATCTGTGTCATTCCAGATTTCTTCAGCAGTTTTTTTATAATGTGCATCTGGGTTTGCAGGGTTTTCAAATTGTTGCAGTAAATAATAGTTATCATTTTCACTGACTAATTTCTTTGCGATTTCAATAGATTCACGCATTCCACCAGCAGCACTTGTTAGAACGAGTTGTGCACCGTATCCTTGAATGATCTTACGGCGTTCCACACTCATACTTTCAGGCATAACAATAATAATCTTCATACCTAAGGCAGCAGCTACCATCGATAATCCAATTCCTGTATTACCACTTGTTGGTTCCACTAAAACAGAATCCTTTGTGATTTTCCCGCTATCAAGTGCATCTTGTATCATATTGTATGCAATACGATCTTTTACACTTCCTCCGGGATTGAAATATTCAATTTTTGCATATATATCTGTTTGTCCATCCTCGTTTAATCGATTGATTTTCACTAAAGGTGTATTTCCGATTAACTCAAGGATATTATTGTGTAAATTCTTCATAATACTCCTCCTTATTGGATATTTTTAATTCCTACTTTTATAATAGGATTATAACTTTATAACTACATAAAGTCAACGAAAATGACACATCTCCCATAAAAATGGTAGGAATTATAGAATTTAAAAAATATCTATGATATAATTCACATATGAAGATAAGCAAAAGAGGAGTATATGCCGTAGAATGCCTGGTCTACTTGGCAAATGAAGAAAAAAGTATGTCGATTGCCGACATTGCAAATAAACGAAATTGTTCAGCAAAATTTCTTGAACACATCTTCCGTGATCTGAAGAGTGCAAATATACTTATTAGTAAACGTGGGAAAACGGGTGGATATATGTTAGCACGTCCTACTAGTGAAATTTCATGTAAAGATATTGTTTTAGCTGTTGAACAGAACCTTGAAATAGTGCACTGTGTGACTGGATATTGTGCACAAGAAGATCAGTGTATGACAAGCAATTTATGGAAAAAAACACAAGATCAACTCTATCGCTCTCTTGAAAATATCACGATTAAGAGTTTAGTTGATTCGTATAGGGAGGGTGTTTCTCATGAAACTAACTACCAAATCTAGATATGCAGTACGCGTATTGGTGGGTTGCGCGATTTTTGAGGATCAAGGATTGATCACTGTAAAAAATGCTAGTCGCCACTTACAACTTTCTCCTAAGTATATCGAAACTATATTTATTGAATTAAAGAAAGCAAATTATATTACAAGCGTTCGTGGACACAGAGGAGGATATAAATTAGCACTTCGACCTGAGGATATTACAATATATAGTGTCATTATGGCAATGGAGCCAATTGATGGACTTGCCCCTCGTCGTGATAATCCAGATACCCTATCAAGATTTGTATATCGTGAAGTATGGTATCGTGTAGGAGCTGAATTAAAAATGTTCTTAAATGATATTTCAATTGCTGATTTAATTGAAGAAAGAGGCGGAATTGAAGAAATCAAAAAAACGGGTTGGTACAAAGATTACAACAAAGAAGAACTTGATGAAAAAAGAAACCTAGGACTGTAGGTTTTTTTTCTTATTGTGGTAAAGGTTTGTAGTTATTGACCTTCCAGTATTCAAAATCATGTCGTGTTTTAAAGTAGGTACGATCAATACATATTTTCGTTTCACATTTTTTAGGAATCGTACCTTTGTAAATCCAATAGTTAGCTGCATCAGGAAAATGAACTTCTTTAATCGCCTCTACTGGAATGGTTTCATAACAAAGTATTTTAGATTGCACTGTTGTTGGATACTTATCATCAAGTTCCATTTCTTTCCTACTTTTTTGGTCACCGACTTCATCAAACAAAGATAAAAAACCTACTTTTCCATGACGCAGTTCACTTCCCTTCAACGGTGAATACGTACATGCATCATAGTTAATCATCTGCGCATCAATTTTTAAGATAATCCAAGGCAGATTGTGTTGACGAAAACGAATTGCATTAAATTGTGTATAATCTGGAAATTCTATCGTTAATGCTACCGCATCGTGATATTTGCGACTACGTAAATTAAATGTAGAGTCAATGCCACGCTCAATCAATTCTGTCCGTGGTATCAAACCATAACGAAAAATATTATATAGATTTTCAGCATTTGTAAAATGGATTAAGTATTCTATCTTTTTCTGTTTTAGTATCTCTTTCATGGTATCCCCCTCTAGCGTTCATAAGTAAATTATACTTGAAAACGCTTACAGTTAATAGCCAGAAAAACTGAAAGTTTCACTATTTCTTATATTTATTTTCATCAATTTTTCAAAAGAAAAACAAGCAAAAATTTATGCTTGTCTATAGGTCTTGTAGCATGTGAAATTTATAGAAATCGATCATATTCCGCGCATTTGCTAGTGGATTCATAACACGTGGTAAGGGCTCAGCATATACTTCTTGATAGTCTACTTCCCCATAAGCATCACGAACTTGAAATGCTAATACTTCTTCTTCAAGATTTAGTGCTGCATGAATTGATTCATTATTACCTCGTGCATCCATGCGGATCCAACGATTCTCATAATAAAATGCATTAAGTGCATGAATACAATATCCCTTTTCAGGTGTATCTTGAATGGTTAAGCGTTGGTAACAAATTCCACAAGGAATGCGTTTTGCGCGTAGTAATGCAGCTAATAGGTTTGATTTAGATAAGCAAACACCAACACCTTCAAGTAAAACATCACTTGCCTTTATCGTAATTCGCTTGTCTTGTACATCCCATGAATGTGCAATTTCATCACGGACGAACTCAAAACATCGCTTGATGTAATCAAGTGTTGTACTACTTTCTTGATCCAATTGCTGGACCAATTTCATAATATTTGGATGCTTGTAATCAATAAAACTCGTACACTTTAAGTAAGCTTGTAAATTATCTTCGACTGGTTTCATAGACTCCTCATCTTGGGTAAGATTTCCCCACTTGTCACGGAATTTAATTGTTATGTAATACGTTATTGTTCTTTTCTTTTTTCATTGTAGCAAACTTCATATCACTTGAACATTGAAATACATAAAAGTTCATAATAAATTCACAAAGAGGATGTATCTATTTTGATTTAGAAAGTGTAAATAAAAAGCATACATTAATTTGCATGCTCTTCGTAAATTACATCGGTTTTAAGTTTTTTTCTAAACGTTCAATCATCCATTGAAGTCTTTTTCTTTTACCATCATCTGTTTTGGCGGCAAAATATGCACGTGTATATGTCTTCTTTACAGATGGTGACATATTCATAAAATTGTTATGTGCAAGTTCGTTTGTTTTAAGTAGGTTTTCTACTTCACAAATTGCATCATCATCCACATCACTTGGTTTTTTTGCTGCTTCCCACATACCATTTTGCTTTGCCTCTTCTATTTTGGCAAGACCTAGTTCAGTAACTAAATTACGAGCAAGTAAATCTTCAACGAGTTTCTTGTTTCGAAGTGACCATTTGCTATTTTTTCTACGTTGTGAAAAGTACTTTATGTAGCTATTTTGATCAATTTTCTTCATAACTCCATCAATCCAACCATAGCATAGTGCTTCTTCAAGCGCTTCATTTGCACTTAGTGTTTGGATATCTTTCGTTTTCGAAAAGAGTAGATATACACCTTCACTTGTTGCTGCATTCTCTTGTAGCCACAAGTGAAACTCTGCTCTTGTTTTACATACGATTGGTTCCATCCATTTACCTCACTATATCCAAGATTATACATGAACGAAATCGTTTTGTCGAAATGGACTATTTTTGCTTTTTTGTTTTATTCTTTACATTTCGCTTTGGTTTTTCTTGTTTTTTATCTTTATTTCGATAGTTTTTAGGATCCACACGTTTGTGTTTCTTGCGTTTTTGTTTCTTAATAATATCTTCACGACGCTCTTTAACAACATTTTTCTTTTGTGGTTCTTTTTTCTTTTTCTCCGTTTTATCAATCATTGGATATTCAATATTTTCAAGAACTTGAATTCGTTTCTTTATCAATTTCTCAATATCCTTAAGTAATGGGATTTCTTGGTACGAACAATATGAAATAGCTAAACCACTCTTCCCTGCTCGACCTGTTCGCCCAATACGGTGAACATAACTTTCTGCTTGTTCAGGTAGATCATAATTGATGACATATTTTAAATTTTGTATATCAATACCACGTGATGCAATATCTGTCGCGATCAATGCATCAATTTCATGATTTTTAAACAATGTTAATGCAATTTGTCGTGCATTTTGCGACTTATTGCCATGAATGGCTTTTGCGCTAATATCGCGTTTTGCTAGATCACGCATCAGTTTATCCGAACCTCGTTTTGTTCGTGTAAAGATTAACACTTGTTCATGTTTATGTTGATTCATAAATTCTTTCAATAAATCAATTTTATGATTTCTGTCAACATAATAGACATATTGTTCAATACTATCAACTGTAGATGATACAGGTGTTACTACGACTTTCTTTGGTTCATGCAATAAGGTATCTACAATTCCTTCAATTTCTTTTGGCATGGTAGCTGAAAATAGAAGGGTTTGAATATCTTTTGGAATGTATTTAATAATCTTATGAATATCACGAATAAATCCCATATCCAGCATACGATCTGCTTCATCTAAGATAAAAATTTCAATTTGTGAGATATCGACGAATCGTTGGTTCATTAAATCAAGTAAACGACCTGGAGTTGCAATTAGTATATCCACACCTGCCTGTAATTGTTTTACTTGTTTATTTTGATTTACACCACCAAAAATGACTGCACTTTTTAGTGGTAACTGCTTTCCATAGATTTGAAAACTTTCATAAATTTGTAATGCAAGTTCTCTTGTTGGTGTAAGAATTAATGATTGAATTCTATGTGTCTTTACTTTCTTATGTGCAAGTTGTTGCAATGTTGGTATGGCAAAAGCAGCAGTCTTTCCACTTCCCGTTTGTGCTAAACCAAGAATATCTCTACCTTGCAATGCACTTGGTATTGTTTCTTGTTGTATTTTTGTTGGTGTTTTATATCCTTGTTTTTTTAGTACATTAACTATAGGCGTACAAATCCCTAATTCATCAAACGTCATGGCTTACCTATTCTTTCTCACATCCACCAATGGTTTGATTTTTGTGTTTATATTTTTTCTAAGCTAGTGGATAATACCACATTCTAACAAAACTGTCCATGTATTTATCGATTGGACGATTCTAGCATTTACCTTACTTCTTTAAGATATTACGTATGGTATTCGCTGTACGTATGGTAATTTTACTTGCTATTTCACTTGATGCGGTCTTTTTCCACCAGGTACTTTTGTTGTAATCTTTTCTAGAAAATGACCAAAAGACTACTTGATCATAGTGCTCCACTTTTTCAATTGCATCGTTTGGGTCTCCGACTTTTTGATAAAAGAAATCATATGAAATATCAGGGAATAAGCAAATGAGATTATCATATATACTTTTATCATCATTTCCCCACCATTCTGGCGCGTGTTGAAGTTTATTCTCAAGATCTTCAAGTGCAATCACAAGTACAGGTATCTCTAATGCTAAATGATCTTTGATACTTATTGAAATGGCTTCTTGCATAGCAAGATGATCAGTTTCTTCAGTTGAAAATATAACATTTCCACTATTTAGATATGTACATACATCTATAAATCCTAATTCTTGCATATACTGTGTCAAATCTTTCATCGAAATCTTATTTCTCCCACCTACATTAATTCCTCTTAATAATGCTACATATCGTTTCATCCTTGTCTCCTTATGAAATAAAGGTGCAGTATATAATTGCACCTTTTCTATTGCTTATAATTGCTCGTGATACAAAACTTCTTTTCCTATTTGCTTTGCATACGCAATTTCTTCTTTTGTTGTGTGACCGATATAACCTTGGATATTCACAACGTAAATCGCATCACAAATTTCGATTTTTCGTTTATGTATATTGTTTAGTATAAGTATTTCATTTTCACTTAGTTTTGTGCTTGAATCAACATACACACATTGAAAGACTACATACTTATGTTGTAATTCAAGATTGGCAGCTATATCTTTCATTTGTGAAGCAAATTTCATACTTCCACAAATAGTAACAACTTTCATCATCGTTTTAGCTTTCCAATAACGTAATTAAGTCTGGTATTGAGACATCCATTCGTACAGAGGTTTCTTCCATACTCATTCCTGAATCAAGAAAACGTTGAATCGTGATTTTCATCTTTTCACCAACTTCGATAATATGACCATCTAAGTCATAAAAGCGAACATAGCGTTGCCCCCAACGCGCTTCCATTGGACAACTTCCAATATATTCAACATCATTTCTTGTTTGTAATTTATTGATAAATCCATCTAAGTCTTCTTCTTCAAAGTACAATTCCATATTATTTGATTTGACCTTGATTTGATCTTTTGGCATTCCAATTAACCAATCGAATTCTTGTTGTAAAGAAACACCACCAAATGTAATATTAATTCCATAATCTTGCTGTACTTCTAAGCCAAAGACTTCTTCATAAAATGTGCGTGATTTATTTATGTCTTTTACCGAAAGACATACTCCTTCATATTTCATATGAACTACCCCCTATGTATGTACTTATTATGCCATTGAAATGATAAGATGAAAAGAATATTTATAACTACTGAATTGTAGTCAGTTGTTGTACAAATTCTTCATAGGTGATATCACCTAAAACCAAATGTTTACTTAGACAGAAGATTTTTTCACTTTTTGTATTTTCTTTGGCCTCTAGTTCACGTAAACGAAGTTCTTCATTCGCTAGTGGCTGTAAAACATTATGCGCATTTATAAATGCATCATAGTAACGTAACCCAAATTTACGTTGGCTTAGAGCATTGATATGAATTCCATCTGGATTGCTTTGTAAATCAGCTGCATCAACAAAATATGCATTTGACTCACTATCTACATAGTCTTTTAGTGCTTGATTGATTTCTTTGTATTCTTTACATCCTTTTCCAAAGCCATAGCGACCAAGAAAATCTGGTAATCCACCAACGATAATTGGTATGTTTGGACAATCAAGTTCTAAACGAAATGTATCCATAATAATCTTTAATTTATCTTGGTATGTTATATAACGACCTTCAAAACTATCGTTTTCACCTTGATGCCATAAGATACCAACAAGTATACTATCCTTTAGTGCAAACTTTGCTTCATTAATTGCATGTTGAAACAATGGTCCATCAATTGCCCATTCATCAATACAAGTTCCACCTTCAGCACATGGAATTAAACCAATTTGATCATTTGGATGATCCTTACACCATGCACTAGCAAATGATGATGCAAGTCCAACGCCAGCAACACTACGATCAAAGTTGATCGGGTCTTCCATCATTTGCCAGCGTCCGTTTCTCAACATAAGTATATTTTCGTTAATAATGGGTGCTACTTCATGAGCATATCCACGACCAGCCATGTTGGACTGTCCAACCATTAAAAATGCATATTTCATAATCTATTACCTTTTTCTTATTTTCGATAGTGTACGTTATTCCAATCGATTTCAGTTACTTTATGAGCTTTTGGCTTTTCCTTTGCAAAACCTAAAGCTAAGATCCCAACAATTCTTGATGAGCTGGGTAGTTCAAGAAGTTTACATACCAATGTTTCAGCATCTTCTTCCTGCTCAGATTTTCGTAAATGAATTTGGCACCAACAATTACCAATACCAAGTTCAGTAGCCATTAGTGACATATAGGATAAAGCTATAGAACTATCTTCAATCCATGTATCAGCTTTTTTGCTATCTGCAACCACAACAATTGCACAATTGCAAGTTGCTAGCATCGTAGCACCAAGTTTTTTAGTTTTTGATAATGCCTGCAACAAGTTTGTATCTTGAATTATGTAAAACGAACAAGGTTTACGATTCATACTTGTTGGTGCGAGTAGTCCTGCTTGTAAAATGCTTTCTAAGCTTTCTTGTGGAACGTTTTCGTTTGTATATATTCTTGTACTTCTTCTTTGTAAAATCGTCTTAAGTAATCCCATATGCCCTCCTATATACTCTTTTGTTCTTTTACGTATTGTTCTATCTCTAAAGTCGTTAGTCTGCGAACTTGTGTACCTTCAAATTGTTGATATTCCTTTTCTATTACAGGGTTATGGATATCACAAGTTTTATCTTTATGTTTATCAGCGTAGATTTGTGCATCATGTGTATCTTTGAATATCTTATAAGATACACGACCATTAGCAGCAACAACTTTATAGATTCCACAACTACTTTTTGTTGAGTAGATAGCAGTTCGTAAATACAATAAAGCTATTTCTACAGAAGTAAATGGGAAATTCCAACGTTGAAGTCCACGGTTTGGATCATGTTCAATGCAAATACATCTTCCACATGTACCACAGATGTATTGTGTATGTTGTTCAAGACAAGCTCTTGCTTGTCGTAAGGGTGTGATTCTTGCATGTTCACTAAAGCACTCTATACACATATAAAACTCCTTTACTATGATATGTATCATATCACAAAACATGAATAAGAAAAGAGCTGACGCGCTGCGCCAGCATAGTTATTTTGTAGTTGAAAGATTCAGCAAACTACCTTTTTAAATCTATTCATATCTTTATTAATAAATAAGTTCGTTTTCCCAATCGAATGCACCTGAACTTTCTACATTTTTTGGCCAATGACTACACCATTTTGGTACGGATGGAGTTTCTATCCGATCAATACTTGGTGTATATGGTTTTATATCAAGAAGTGGTGTTTGATCATGTGCATCGATGTATGGAATATGAATCATTCCTTTTTCCATATCAATATGCAATACATCTACAACCGTCACTGCAATCGGGTTTGGACGAACTGGTGAACGTGTCGCAAAAATACCCATCACTTCTGGTGCATTCTTATAGGGTTGCTTTGTTTCTAATGCTTCACGATATGTTGGTTCATCAAAATCGCTAGCCCACCAAAGAACATTGATGTGGCTAAATCCTTCTAATGCTTGAAGTGCTGGTATATACGCTTTATCAAGTGCTATATATACACCTTCATTTGAGTTACAGATTTTTCCAATTGATTTTACATTAAATGTTGTCATAAATTACCTCCGTGTATCTATCTGTATACACACTCTAAACCCTCACATCATGTGAGAGTCAAGCATAATTTAACTTCATTTATTTCTAATCAATGGAATTTGAATTTCCGTAAGATATGCATCTGGATTTTCTTCATTCCAGGGACCTCGATGAACGATTTGTCGACTTGATCCTGCCATCGTATATTGATCATTTTTTTCAAGCCAACTTGCAAAGGTTTGATATGCTTTAGCAATGTTACTAAATTCACCATAGACCATCGTACAAGCCATAAACTCTACAGGTTCAACATAACGATACACGCAAGGAAATATATCATCATATTCTTTATCAACTTGCACACATAACTCAACATCTACATCTTGTTCGCGATAATCCATATCGTGATAGATGGAAAACGTTTCTTCATTTGTGCGAATTTGATATTGCTTCAAATAGGTTGATAGTTCCTTCCATAGCTCCCCTTCATGATAATAATCTGGCAAAATTCTTCTAAGCGATATAACTTGATAACCAGGGATTGATTTGATCGATGTGTTGTAGTGTATGGTTTGTTTACCATCACTTAATTGCTGTTTAGCAATTCTGATTTTATTAAGTTTTTCTTTTTCATCTTCAATATTCTGCTTTATAACATTTAATTTTTGATCCAACTGAGCCAATGTCTTTTGCGTATCCGAATACTCCAATGCTTCAAGAATTTCAGCAACACTAAAACCACTATCACGTAGATAGATGATTTTATTAAGTCTAGGAATTTGGTCTACTGCATACATTCGATATCCAGTATCTGCATCAACAGTTGCTGGTTTGAGTAACCCATTTTCATCGTAATAACGAAGCATACGAACTGACACTTGAGTTAATTTTGAAAATTCACCAATTTTAAACATAGTATTTCTCCTACATGTAATCAAATTATAGTCAGTTGTTTTTCATACTTCAATAAAATTATTATGCTTCACATAATATTTTCTAATGATACAAAAATGTAAGTAAATAACAAATGGCACAAATTAGTGATAACGGAGTCATTACATATTTTTCCTTTTTGCTGTTTGAAAAGAAATTCATCGCTGTATTAATTACAAGATATATCGCAAAAAACAAACAGATCCATATTGCTGCAGTATATGAAAGTGGTAGTGTAATCATATTTCCAACATATAGAATTATCAATATTGCAAATATTTGTATGATAAAAGAAATACCTGTGGCAATTCTCATATGTTTAGGAAGCACTTTATGTGCACCTCCAAGCGTATATTCACCAAGTGGAAAGCCAAAGGTAACTAGTAGTGTTAGAATTGCTACAAAACTAAATAGCAATGCACCAAGTAATGCATATATCATGTACTTCTATCCTACCAATTTCTTTTCAAAATCAATTGATGTTCGTGTACCAGCATGAGGATCATTCCATAATCCGTGTTTTAGCTGAATACGTAAAATGCATGTACCCTTATCTTCTTCATTATTTGCAACATAGTACCACTCAGCAAATATCGTTCTCAGTTTCTTAATAATATCTTCATTCTTCTTGTCGCAAACCCAACCAAGGTTTTCAGCAACTCCATTTGCTGTAAAGTTTTCGACAATAATACAAATTGCAACATTTGGATTCTTTGCAACCTGTTGCATCTTCCCTGTCACTTCATGTGTAACTACATAAAATGCCTCATCTTCATAATATGCATCAACAATTCGTGCATCTGGACGAACCATACCATTTACTTCATCTAAAGCAATGGTTGATAATGACAACAAATTATCCTTATTTCCAAATTTTTCATTTAAATCTTGTATTGCTTTTTCATATGTCATCATACATGTCTCCTTTATATCATTTTGTGACTTCTACTACTGGTATTCAAACTTCATATTTCATAATGCCAATCAACCAATCCAATTTATCCTGCTATTGGAAGAATCAAACATTATAGTTTAATCGTATTGATGTCCTCTGTGATAATCCAATCATCCATGTTTTTCTCACGATTGTAAGTAAATGGTTCAATTGGTTCTATATCAGATACTTCATAAACCGCAAGATACTTTTTACCTGCCCAACGTTCATACTGCTTCTTTGATAAATTCAATTCTTTTTCATATTTTCTTACGAAATCAATGGATTCTTCTTTTGTCATTTTCTCTGATTCAATGACTTTTGATATTCTTGCCTTGTGTGTAACTGACATATCTCCACCAGTTTCCACAAAATATAATGTATCATCAACTTTCGCACGTCCACCCAATGGCGACTTTCTACCGGCAGCACCACGAATAATCATCGTTTTTTCTCCATCAAGTAATTTGTTTAATTCTTTACCTTCTTTATTTAAATATACTAAGTGTTCTGCTTTTCCTTCTTTTCCAATATACCATTCTGCTTTTGCCATACATTCCTCTTTCCCTAGCCTTTCGACTACATTATTCATCATTGTATGAGATTGTAACGTACACCGCACCCTAAGGTGCTTTTTAAGTTTATCACAACTCGTTTGTATTAACCTTACAGTCTATTTATAAGAAAGTAAACTATATTTGAAAGGATACATTCAAATTCCCATTTAATGCTTTCAGTCTGACAGTAATATTGCGTTGTTGATGTGTGAAGGGCCTTCATCAACACTATACAAAAGATAGTCTTCATGATCTTTTAGATCGAATTTACGTAGCGCATTTCCATCAATATAATAAACTACTTTATTATGACTATCATAATAAACAGATCTTCCCATCAAATGCTCATATTCTTCCAAAGGTGCAGTAGCATCATAAATCGCTTCATCACTTTCATCTTTGAAGTGTCGATTATCTTCAGTGCGATACAAATACGTATCATCACTTGGTATGATTGAACCCACTACTTTTCTGCCAATTTCTTTTATTGGTTTTATTTTAAAATTAGAAGCAAACAGATACATCGTTGATTCAGGCGTTTCTTGTTCATACAATTGATAAAATGGAACAACAGCAGCATATATTGTTTTAGTTGCTGAATTGAAGCCTAGATTATCAATATGTAATTCATCATTCCAGTCATAGTTTTGAATATCCTTTGATTGCTTATCTACTAAATATGGCTTTATTCCGCGATTGAATTCTTTGATTTCTTCAATTAGTTCACCACCAACGAATATATAATCATCAATAGGAAAAATGTAATTAACAGTTAAAAATCGATCATCAAAAACTGATACATCCTTCATTTCTACATCGTAAACCATTATGCCATCTTCACGCGAATAAAGAACATCCTGCTCTACTAAGTTTTGTGAGTAATACACTTTATTATCTTTTCTATCATATACTCCAATTGGGTATTGTGCTCGATTTTCATATGTATAAATCTTCTCAGCTTTCTCACTACTCATATCAAAAGAATAAATACTTGTCTCTATTGTGTTTTCATCTTTTTGTATTGATGCTGTAAATGAAATATACTTCCCTTTCATTTCAGCTGTTTTATTATCACATGCAGTCACTATCAATAGAACACATAGACAAAAACCAACTATAATTCTTTTCACTTGTTTCCCTCCTCTTAAGTTTTCATATTCATTATTATGTCTAATTTACTAAATTATAGCATTGTAGTTAACGGTAAAGAAGGATACTTTCTAAAGTATAAAAGACCAACGAACTGGTCTTTTGAGTTGTAAAATAATACTTGATTTCATTTTGTGCTTTTTATAATAGAATAACAGTCATTTAAATGTACTTTTTGATGTCTTGTAATTGGCATTAGTAGTAAACCACCTACATTTTTCTTGCCCCAAAAATCAATCAACCAAATAGAATCTTCATGGTTTAATACAGACTTTGAAGTTAAAATAAAGTCTAATTGATCTTGTGTTGGCTTAACTTTCAAATCACTACTTGTGAGTTTTTGAATGATATTTCTTGTCTTTTTTGCTACTGCTAAGCGGTAGTCGAATAAAGTCTTTTGATTAATTGAAGAGGAAAACTCGACCATTTCCGTTTGAGACATAGAATTACCAGTATCAACTCTATTAACATTCATTTTCTCAATCCAATTGTCTTGAAAGATCACTTGTGTGTCATTAGCAATTAATGTATTTGCACAAATATCTTCAATTCGTGTCATATGGAAAATAAAGAACGCAATAGTACGATATCCTTGATACTTTTTACTTGTAGTGTATCGAAAACTCTTCTCATTTAATCCAGCTAAGGCCTCATTTTGAAAAGTGTCAATAGAATTATGCGTTAATTGCTTATCGTGAACAAGCTCGTGTGCACGTAATGCCTTTGTTTTAACTTTTTCAATATCGCCGTCTTTTATAGCTTGTCGTAACTCTTTAATAAGTAGATTATAAATACTGTTATCCAACATTTTTAACCCTCCTTTGGTCTAGATTTGTTCGAATGTGTTTAAAAATGCTTAAAACCAAAGATTTCTATGAGTTTGTCCATTGCAGGAACACCACACACTCGATATGCGATAAGTTAATTTCACTAAATCACACCTTATAATTGAACCGAAGGAAAAGATGTGATTTTTTCGTCTGTTCAATTTATCTGATGGACATTTTCTTTCCCAAATAAAATCTTGGCTTTCGCTAGAATCTTAGGCGTTGGTTTGGGATAATATACAACAAGATTATCCATTGCTCTTGAGCAACACACATAAAAGATTCTTTCTGTTCTTTTAATTATAGATTCTTTGCCTGTGGTATCCTCAAAAAAATATTTGAAGTTGTAATTATTCCATCTTCCGTTATCCATAACCACTAACACATTATCAAATTCAGCTCCTTTGATTCCATGCTGAGTCGAATAAGGGGAGAAATCATTGTAATACTTAAAATATGCTATTACCTGTGATTTTGGGAGAACTTTTATTTTATCATAGACTTCGGAATGGTTTTCTAAAAAATCATCTAACCTATTATCTTTTTTAACTAGACGTTCTCTATCAAACCTTTCAATCAAATCCCCAATACTCATTTCACTAGCACATATATCGGACAACGATTTGCTTATCTCTTTCTTGTCGTTATTATTATTTATTTTTCTCTGAATCTCCGCAATAACATATGCAAAGTTCTTTTCTGAATAGTAATAAAGTATACTCCCAATTCTTAATAAATGTCGAGCTAATCGATCCGGCTCATTACCTATAATCCGATCATTATTTTTATATGCTGATAACAATTCTACAAAACCAAGCCTCATAGCACTTAATTTATGTGTCAAAAACAAGACTTTAGTGCTTTGAGAATTATCAAAATCCCATCCTTTTGCGAAATCACTTTCTTTAAATGGTAATAAGTCAAAGTCATCATTTGAGTAGAGAAATTTTGCACTTCCTTGTTTATTTGCAATTGCTCCCTGTGCTGTTTTTTTTGCTGGTTTCTGTTGAATATCTCTTCGAATACGATTTAGCAATTCTATCACACTAACTGCGCATCGATAATTATCCTCTTTTACCACTTCATATACATCACCGGCGGCAATATGTGCATCTATATTGCCGATTCCTGTTTCATAAATTGATTGCATTTTATCTCCGAAAAACCCAACGCATAACCGATTCTTTGCAGCTTCTCTAATATGGTCTAAAAAAATTTTGATAACCATGGATTGGGTATCTTGATACTCATCCACAAAAATATAATCATATTTATCGCATAAAATTTTAGAAAGAAGATGATGTTTTCCAAACATATACTCCGCTATTTTTAACAAATCATCGTGTGAAATAATCCCTTGTTCTAAATCACGATAGTTTTGGTATTCTATATATGTGAAACTTTGATCAGTGATTATACTGTTCCCAGAATATGTAAGCCCGCTACCTTTGCATTCCTTTTCTTGTGCTATCAACGCAACTACACTGTTCTTTATGTTTTTCTGATAATCTTTTATTTCATTCCATAGAAAGTCATGAATCGTTGATACTCGAAGCTTTGAATATGGTGAACGCTCTTTTATCTCGTTTGCTGCTACATTTGTGTAAGTTATGCACTCAACATTAGCTTTAGGATTGTTTTTAAAAACATGATGTAATGTCTGGATCAAAGTGTATGTTTTTCCGCTCCCTGCACCTCCGCTTAATAAAAAATTAGTTTTATTATCCAAACACGAAGAGATTTGTTCCATCACTGTGCCAGCCATTTTAATCCCTCCTCAATATACATAGGTGTTTCCCAGTTTTCGTTCTCTTCGCCCCCATGTAAAAGTATATCTAGAGCAAAAGAGGTTTTGCTATCAATGCATTCTTCTGCCAGTGAGTAAAAATCATTATTTGTAGATGTTAATTTTGAACGATTCTTTAACCCAATAAATTTGTCTTTGTTATCTACAATAAATTGTAAATTTCTACAGATAAATGCATCTTCGAAACTTCGAGCTTGATATCCGTGTTGGTCTTTTTGAAATATTAATCTTAAACTTCCATTCGGATTATAAATCCATTTTGATTTCTTATCATCATAATTAAAAATGATTGGATTATCAACTAATTTTACGATTTCTGCGAGGCCTGTCTTTTCTGTAAAGAATTTAATTGAAGCATTTGTTGTTGTAGTACCTTCACTATAGCAACATTTTACAAATCTCCCATTATCAGATTGCTTTGCACAATCAAGATCTGTTACGATTAATGTTTTTATTTTCAGAAAACCTAAAAATGTAGCAAAAATGTGTGAATATGCACCAACTTCAATAACCGAAATATTTTGTGATAGTAAGGGTTCTTTTTTGTTGGTTTCTAAACGCAATAACTCTTCTCTATCATTTTCACTCTCTGCCTTTCCTCTTGCTAAATTATAATTACGTATCTCAGCATCATCAGTTTTTTTCATCATCGCGGAAAAAAGCATTCTTTCTGTATCTCCCTCTATTAGAACCGCTTTGTCTGCAAAAAAAAGTTCAGCTCGATTTAAAGTTACATATTGTTTTACAAATCGATATAACCGTTCTTGTTCTTTTTTGCTAGGTTCATTTTGGGAAGTAACCATTTTTTTGTGTAGTGTTTTTAAACTCCTTGACTTCACACTGACCGATGATTCTCGATAAAAATATTTGATATCCTCAAAATCACATTGCGATACAATGTGTGAGGAATGTGTGCTTATAATGGTTTGTAAAGAAAAACTGTCTCCTGCAGCTTTGCAATGTTGTTCTAGAATTCTTTTTACATTTTTAATGAACACATATTGCATCTGTGGATGAGTATGAGCCTCTGGCTCCTCAATAAAAAGTAGATTCAGTGGTGTTGGAGTCTCTTCATTATTATTCTTCTTTGATAATAAGTCGAGTTTTATCCGAATATTAAATATAATTGCAAATAGATTCAAGTAACCTAATCCATTGTAGTCTTCTGGCAAAAGTGAATTTTCGTGATTGTATTTAACTGTAGTATTATCTTGAAATATCTTTTTTTCGCTCAACGTAGAAATAATTGAAAGTTTTGCCTCTTGTGGGTTATATGACATTTCAGCTATTTCATCTACAATAGGTTTAAAAAGGTCTTGATATATTTTAGTAAGGCTTTCGTCAGTATCACTGAGTTTCTTTTGCAATTCTGGGAATTCTACCTCGGAAGTAATGCTTGAATTATAATACTTACTAGCCAAAAGCGAGAGTGATTTGCTTCGACCCTGCTCATTATCGACATCCCGTTTAGCTCCAATTATTTGCATTGAAATAATTGAATTAACAATGTCGTTATTAATCAATTTGAAATTTCCTTCGTTTCCATACTCTAATGCTCTAATGCGAGTAGAAAAGTATTTGTTTATATGTCTCTTGATATAATAGTCAAATGTCCTATTAACACCACTAGCTTTAAATTCCGCATAATCTTTAATAAGTTTTAAGTATTTTTCATATACTAAAACATATTCGAACATCACAACAAGATTATGCATTTCACTATCTAAGTCAAGCAACAGCAAGGAGGCCTTTCCTAGGTTATCAGTATCCTTATATGATATGCATAACTTAAGCGATAAAGCGGGCTCTTCATATTCTTCCAGTGTTTTATTGGTATGTTCATATGACAAAATTTCGTTCTGTATTTCAACATTAAAATCCTCAAATGTAAATTCTGGTTTACTTTCAGCAAGAAATTTCTGAAGAATAGATAAAAACGAAGTTTTTCCAACGTTATTTTTTCCTATTATTAATGACAAGACATCTTCAAAATCGATATCTAAATTTTTCAACATTCTAAAGTTTTTTATACTAGCAGATTTTAGTTTCATACAACCCCCTCCTTACAAAGTTAATCATTATTCCTTAGTGTTATTCGCTTGCTTTACTTGATTTCTAATCGTTTCTAATAGTAAGTTCATACTATCTGTATATATATTAATCCTATCTTCCAATAAATCTAATTCGTTTTGCGAAATACCTATTTTCCCATAAAATATAGTTGCTTCTTTCCACTTTAATTCACCAATCTTCTTATTAAGAAAATCAAATTCTTCTTTAAGCGATTGCAACTCAGGCGTAAGATTTTTTTTCATTGTATTTTCCTTTCTCCAATCTAAGCTATTTATGCATCCTATACTTCTGCTGCCCGGAAGTAGTTTTCTCAATCAGTTGCATCCTACCAGAATTTTTATTTAGCAGCCATCTGTTATTGTCATTAAGATGACACATTCGATATGATACGTGTTTGGAAACATGTCGACAGGTTGTACATATTCACATGTGTAACCATGCTCTTTGTATATCGCGATATCTCTTGCTAGTGTTGCTGGATTACATGAAATATATGCAATTGTTCTTGGTTGCATTTTCACTGTACTCTCAATTGTTAAAGTATCCAGTCCTTTACGTGGTGGATCTACAAAAACTACATCCGGATAGTTCTTACTAGAAGCGACTTTATCAGCGTATGTGCCTGCATCACTACAAATGAACGTAACATTATCCATCTGATTTAATTGTTGGTTGATTTTTGCGTTTTCAATTGCAGGAGCAACAATTTCTACACCAGTTACATGTTTTGCTTGTCGAGCAAGAAATAATGTAATACTTCCAACACCACAGTATAAGTCAATCACTTTATCTTCGTTTGTTATATTAGCTGCTTTAATTGCTTCATTATATAAATGGATGGTTTGCTTAGGATTGATTTGGAAGAATGAATGTAATGAAACTTGGAATTTTAATCCATCAAGTTCCTCGACAATATACGCTTTTCCATCAATCACATCAATATGATCACCTAAAATCACGTTGTCATTTCTTGTATTAATGTTTTGTAGTAAAGAAACGATTGGATATCTATCTAGTAATGGTTTTATAAATGCAGCAATTTCCTCTTTATGATCCTTACGCATGATAAAAGCAACCATGACTTCCCCACTTACAAATGCGTGTTTAATTAATACATGACGTACATCATCTACAAATGATGTATTTTTAATTGCACGTAGTTCAGCATAGATTGTATCAATCAGTTCACTTTGTACAAGGCATGTATCAATATCAACTAAATCATTCGAACGTTGACGATAAAACCCCATTGCAAATGGGTGTCCTTGTACTGGAAACTGTGCTTTGTTTCGATAATGAGATGTATTACTAGTTAAAGGTTTACGCACTTCAATATCTAATTTTCCAATATTTTGGATATTTTGTTTTACAATACGATGTTTAAAATCTAATTGTGCTTCATAGTCCATATGCATAATATGGCAACCACCACATTTTGGATAATATGGACATGAAGGTGTAATGCGATGTACACTTTCTTTTAGAATTCGTTCCACTTTTCCGTATCCAAGTTTTTTATTGCGTTTTAGCACTAAGAATTCAATTTCTTCATGTAATAGGACACCACGCACAAAATAGGTGAAGTTATCTACTTTAACTACACCCATTCCATCGTATGTATAATCGCTAACTGTTCCTTGCAGTAGTTCACGTTTTTTCATTGAAACCTCCAAAAAAATCGAGCATTACTGCCCGATTTCTTCTCCTTTTTTGGGATATGATTTAAGTTTATCAGCAACTTCTTGGTTTTTAGCATTAGATACAATATCCGTATGTTGTGATTCTGCACTTGCATTTTTTACAAGTACATAATGGATGTTTGTTGGTCTTGCTTCATCTGGTAGATAGTTATAAACCTGAATTTCTAAATCATACATTTTTGTATTTTCCTTGTTAGTGAAATACGTAGCAATCGGCAATATAGAATCCACTTTTGCATATGCATCATTTACGATGGCAGCAATTTGTTCATTTGTTGTTTCATCTTTTGTGTTGATTGTAATTCGTAAAGTTGCACTTTTCAAATTTACTTCAACATCTTCTGCTTCAGCATATCCTAACAAACCTTCAATATCTTTTAACTTTGACTCTTCAATTTTTGGATCCAGTTGTCCTTTGAAACGATCTCCGACTACTGGTTGGCTTGAAGAACCCATAGATGTAAGTAATACGAAAGCAAGGATCAAACATGGTACTGCAACTATCACAATTGTGAAACGAAGCAACCAGTTTGGTCTACGTTTATTCTTCTTGTTTTTGTTTGTTTTTTTGAGTATAGCCATGAAACTCTCCTTGTCTAACCTATTTTACTATCTTTTGTTTAATTCTTCAACAAGCAACTTGTTTGTAAGTCCTGGGTTTGCTTGTCCTTTCGATAGTTTCATAACTTGTCCTACTAAGAAACCAACTGCACGGTCTTTACCGTTTTTGAAATCTTCTATAGATTGTGGGTTTGCATCAAGTGCTTGATTAATAAGTGCTAAGATTGCATTTGGATCACTTAATTGTTCCATTCCCTTTTCTTTGACAACAGCTTTTGCCGTCTTTCCTTCAACAATACCTTCGAATACTTCTTTGGCTTGTTTACTAGAGATTTCTTTGTTTGCAACCATGTTGATCATACTTGCAAGTTCAATTGGTGCTAGTTTACTTTCTTGAATTTGTAATCCATTTTTATTTAAATATGCACTTACATCACCTAGTAACCAGTTAGCAACCAGTTTATATTCTTTGGTGTGTGCTACGGTTTCATTAAAGAAATCAGATAATTCTTTGTTTGCTACTAATGTGTTTGCATCATAATCGCTTAATTCATAAGTTGAAATATACGTTTCATATCTTTCTTTAGGTAATTCAGGCATGTTATCGATAATGTCTTGCATCATCTCATCGTCAATACGAATTGGAAAGATATTTGGTTCTGGGAAGTATTTGTAGTCTACAGCACCTTCTTTTTTACGCATTTCTACAGTTTGACGAGTTGCTTCATCAAAACGTAAGGTTGCTTGGCTTACAGTACCACCAGCTAAAAGTATTTCATTTTGACGTTTCATTTCATATTCAATAGCTCTTTGTACATTGGCAATAGAGTTCAAGTTTTTGATTTCTGCTTTTGCCCCCAAAACATCACTTCCATATGGACGTAATGAGATGTTTACATCACAACGTAAAGAACCTTCTTCCATACGCACATCACTTACACCTAGGTAGTATAATGTCTTACGAATTTCTTCTACATAAGCTGCAGCCTCTTTTCCATTACGCATGTCTGGTTCACTAACAATTTCAATAAGTGGTGTTCCTGCACGGTTAAAATCAATCATCGTTCCTTCATCTGTATGGAATTGTTTTGCTGTATCTTCTTCCATATGGATACGATTTAAGCGAACTACTTTCTCACCTTCTTCGGTTGGAATTGTTACACTACCATTGCTTCCAATTGGATAAAACTGTTGTGTAATTTGGAAACCTTTTGGTAAATCTGAATAATAGTAGTTTTTACGGTCAAAGCGAATCAAACGGTCTACTTCACAGTTTGTTGCTAAACATGCTTTTACAGCACTTCGTACAGCTTCTTTATTCACACATGGTAGAGTTCCTGGCATTCCTAAGTCAATTTCATTTGTACACGTATTTGGTGTAGCTGCAAAACTAAGTGGTGCACTTGAGAACATTTTTGTGTTTGTTTTTAATTCACAGTGGATTTCAATCCCAATAATGACTTCAAAATTCATCTTAGAAATCCTCCTTTGTTATACCAGCTAATCCTGTTACATCTTCAATTCCTTTAGCAACATTAAACATTGTTTGTTCATCAAAAGCGCGTGCTAATAAGTTTATTGCAACGGGCATTCCATCAACCATATCATAAGGTACAGTAATTGAAGGATATCCACTAAAGTTTCCTAATAACATATGATTTTCTGCAACCATAAATGTATTGTTTAAATCCTCTCCATACGAGTCATCTGGCTTAGGTGCAAGTGTACCTGCAGCTGGTGCTAATAATACATCGTAGTTTTTTAATGCTTCATCAACTGCTTCAACAATAACACGACGTACTTTTTGTGCTTTTCTAAAGATTTTATCTTGGTTTTCAACAAATAAACTATATGATCCAATAACAAAACGATTACGTACATCACTACTAAATCCTTTTGTTCTTGAATTGATCATGATTTCATTTAGATCTTCACCAGGTTCACGCATTCCAAAACGAATTCCATCCAAATTTGAGTGATTGGCTGTAGCTTCTGCATTTGAAATAATGAAATATGTTGGTAATAAAGCGTTCATTAGATCTTGGTCAATTGTAACCATCTCTAATATTGCTCCTTTTTCTTCAAGCTTTTTAGTGAATGCATCAAAAGAAGGACGGAATCTAGGATCAACAATTGCATCAATTACATTTGTGATAATTCCAATTTTCTTTCCTTTTAAATCACCATTTAATAAACTCGCATATGCTTCAACTTCTTTATATGATGAAGTCATATCTTGGTCATCGCGACCTGCCATTACTTCTAAAGCAAGTGCAGCATCTTCAATGTTTGTTGTAAAGTATCCAACATGGTCCAAACTTGAAGCATATGGAATGACACCATAACGTGAAATTCTTCCATAAGTTGGTTTTACTCCAACAATTCCACAGTATGCAGCAGGTTTTCTAACACTATCACCTGTATCTGTACCAATAGCTAGCGGTGATAATCCAGCAGCAACAAGTGCAGCAGAACCACTACTACTTCCTCCAGTGATTCGTTCTAAATCATATGGGTTGTTTACTTTTCCAGTGTAGGCATTTAATCCTGTTCCACCCATTCCAAGTTCATCCATAGCGCTTTTACAAGTGAAAATAGCACCTGCATCACGCAACTTTTTAACTACTGTTGCATCATAGAATGGTACATAGTTATCTAATATACGACTTGAAGCTGTCGTTCTTACACCTTTCGTTGAAATGTTATCTTTTAAGACAACAGGTGTTCCAAATAATGGTGCATCTTCTTTCATCTTGTAGTCTTTAATTTGTGCATCTACATCACAAAAAGAAACAACTGCATTTAATTTCTCGTTTGCACTTACAAGTCTTGCTTGTAAATCAACAAGTTCATGTATATCTTTATTTTTAAAGTCTTGAATTCGCATTATTTCACCACCTTTGGTACTAAAATTTGACCATCTTTTACTTCTGGAGCATTTTCTAATGCTTCTTGTTGTGAAATAACATTCTCTACTTCATCTTTACGTAAAAAATGCGTTTCTAGTTCAAATGGATATACCATTTCTTTTACGTCGTCTGTATTGATTTTATCAAGTAAGTCCATCTTGCGAAGAGTCACTTCAAATTCCTTTTGTAGGACTTCGATTTCATCATCACTCAAATCAATCATAATTTGATTTGCCAACTTACGAAAATATGCCTTATCTTTTTCCATAATGCTCCTTCTAATAATAAATTACTTCTGTATCTTTTGATCCTTGCTCACGTTTAATCATTGCAAAGAAATCATTTGTGTTATTTACAAAACGCACAGTAATTTCATAACTGTCGCTATCAAAGTTTTGTAATAGCTCATTGGTTGTTTGTAAAATTGCCATCAATTCTGTATAGGTTTTTGCTTGCGTTTGTACCGTTATTTGCAATTTCGTCAAACGGTCATCATCAAACTTTCCTTTTCCGATAACTCCAATATCATTTGGAACGATCATAAAGATTCCTTCTTTTACACTATTAAATTGACTACTTAATACAGGGTCTAGTTTTTCTACATCTGTACTTGGAAATAATACCCACTGTTCTTTGATGCGACTAAAACTGATACTTTCTTTCCCATATCCTTTTGCCATAAATACACCAGGTAATGAATCATCAGTTGATTGTGCTTTAAATAGCGTCATACAAATCGGTGTACTGTTTCCAATGGCTGGATCTTTATGTAGATAATCAAGTAATGTAATACTTGCTTCCTCACCGATCTTGTATAACATTTCATCATCAATTGTTATTTCGTTTTCTTCATTATCATATGTGCTTGGATTTAAAACAATTGCCAAACTGATTCCTTTTATCTTTGGATTTTCACTTGCATCTTGCACAAAATCCAATTCAAAAATGTCTGCAATTGGTGTTGTTTTTTCACCTACAGTGATAGTAGTTCCTGCAGCATTGATTGGCATAGTTGTACCTTTAGCAGGATTTAAACCATATGTGTTTTCATCACTTTTACGACCTAATAAGCCCTCTTTATCTCCCATTACAATACCTGCTTGTAAGTCATCGCGGGAAATTATTTGGCCTTCCATCATATAATATGACTCCGGTGAAAAATGCTCTTTAGAGTACTTCGTTAGTCCATTTCCAACTGCTTCAGCATCATACCAACCACGGTTAAAATCAACATGTGTTTTTCTTGTATCATTACTGGCTTTCGTTTTTAGTATTTTATAGTCTCCAGCGACGATGGGTTCGGTAACTATGGCTTTATCACCAGCATTTTCCTCGCTTGAGCAACTAACAAGTCCCATTACCATACACAATAATACAACCAGCATTCCTGTTTTAGTTTTCTTCATATTTTGAGACCTCCGCTAAGAATGTTGCTTCATCCATAGTTTCTACACCAAGTTGTTGTGCTTTGCTTAGTTTACTACCCGCTTCTTCTCCATAGATAACCAAGTCGGTTTTCTTTGAGACACTACCAGAAACATTTGCACCATATTTTTCTAATAATGCTTTTGCTTCATTGCGGGTTAAACCAGTCAAACTACCTGTTAAAACCACGGTTTTATCACTAAACATCGTTTCGATGTTATCTATTGTATCACTATTCATGCGGAGTCCAAAACTTTTTAGACGCTCAATTAAGCGTTGATTGCTATCCTCTTTAAAGAAGTCAATCACACTCTCAGCTGAAATGTTTCCAATATCATTAACTGCGATTAACTGATCGTATGTGGCAGCCATTAATTGGTCCATATCTTTAAAGTGTTGTGCAAGTACATGTGCTGCTTTTTTTCCGATATGTTTGATTCCTAAACCGTATAGTAAATCATCAAGCGGTTTACTTTTACTTGTTTCAATTGCATCAAGTAATTTATCAATGGATGTTTCTTTGAATCCTTCCATTTGAATGAGTGTATCGCGATGCTCATGTAATGTATAAATATCTTCGATTGTATCAAGTAAATGATTTTCATGGAATAAAGCAATTCTTTTATCGCCAAGGGTATCAATATTCATTGCATCTCTACTTGCAAAATGCACCATGCTCTCTAAAACTCGCGCAGGACAATCTACATTAATACAGTAGTGATCTGCTTCTCCATCATAGCGCACTAGATGTGTATGACATACTGGACACGTTGTTGGAAATGTATATACTCCTTGGGAACCATCACGTCTTTCTGGTAAAGAACGTACAACTTCAGGAATGATATCTCCTGCTTTACGTACAACAACCATGTCACCAATTCGTATATCTTTATGTGCGATATAATCCTCATTATGTAACTGTGCAGCTTGTACTTTCGTCCCAGCAACACGTACAACTTCTAGTACAGCATTTGGTGTGACTTTTCCTGTACGTCCGACAGTTAAGGTAATATCTGTTAGTTTTGTAACAACTTCTTCTGCAGGAAATTTATATGCAATTGCCCATTTTGGTGTTTTTACTGTGTAACCTAATTGGTTTTGTTTCGCTAAGGAATTCACCTTGATAACAATTCCATCAATTTCATAAGGAAGTGTTGCTCTTTTTTCACTATTTGTTTCAATAAATGACCAAATTTCATCCATGTTCTTACAAATGCGATATTCTGGATTGATTTTAAAACCGTTGTGCGCAAGAAATTCAAGTGCATCACTTTGTGAATTGACTCCTTCGACATCTACAGCAAGTTGGTACCAAAATCCATCAAGCTTTCGCTGGTATACAACATTTGTATCCAGTTGGCGAATTGTACCTGCTGCTGCATTACGCGGGTTTGCAAATAGTTCTTCGTTTTGCTTTGCACGTTTTGCATTTACTTGTTCAAAACTTGCTTTTGGCATGTAGATTTCTCCACGAATTTCCAATGTGTCTTTGTATGGAATTTGCATGGGTATAGAACCAATCATACGAATGTTTTCTGTTACATCTTCACCGACAACACCGTCTCCTCTGGTTACTGCTTGAACAAAGATTCCATTATCGTAATGTAAAGACATAGCAAGACCATCAATTTTTAACTCCAAGACAAAATCGGTATCACCTACACTAGCATCAACACGTTTTACAAAACTTTGTAAGTCTTCATAGTTATACCCATTACCCAAAGAGTACATTTGACGAACGTGACGAACTTTACCAAATCCTTCTAGGATTTTCCCACCTACACGTTGTGTTGGCGAATTTGCATCATAATCTTCTGGATGCTCTTTTTCTAAATCTTGTAGTTCTTGCATCAAGCGATCATATTCTTGATCACTGACGCTTGGTTTATCAAGTACGTAATATTCATATCCATATGTATGGAGAAGATCACGTAATTCTTTTATTCTTTGATTCATTGTTTGTACTCCTATTTTTTATGCAACATATGATGATTTGCAGCTAGTTTTTTAATTCCAAATTTCTTGTCAAAAGCAATTTGTGCAACACCATCACTGATTTTAATAACAACACCATCTCCAAAGGCATCATGCGTAATTAAATCACCTTTGCGCAAGCTTCCTTTTCTTGTACTCTTTGGAATACTTGAAGATGAAGTACGTGTAATTCCATCATCTTTTTTCGCTTTATATCCTTGGAAGATTTCACCTTCTTTATTTAATACATCATCTCCAAGTTCTTTAACAAAGCGACTTGTTGTTTTCATACGACCAGTAACATAGCTTAAACCCACAGAAGTTGTAAGGAATAAGCGTTTGCGTGCACGTGTAAAAGCAACATATGCTAAACGACGTTCTTCTTCAAGTGCGTGTTTACCACCTTCATTTACACTACGCTCATTTGGGAAAATACCTTCTGCTACGGAATAAACAAAGACATTATCAAATTCCAAACCTTTCGCACTATGCACACTCATCAATTGAACTGCATCACCAGCACCTTCTTCTTGCGTATCTGTATATAATGCAATCATTTGTAAGTAGTCATCTAAGGTTCCTTCAGGATTGTTTTCTTCATATGTTTCAATATCGTGAATTAACTCATTGATGTTATCTAAACGATCCGTTTCATTTGCATCTTCCAACATTTTAAAATATCCACTTTCTTTAAGCAGTTTTCGAATAATGATAGAAATCGCCATCGTTTCACTTTCTTTACGATACTTTAAAATCAGATCAACAAATGCATCGATGTTTTGTTGGGTCTTTCCTTTTGCGATTGGATGCAATCGAATTGTCTCAAAATAATCAAAGTTATGTGCTTCTGCTAATACATCCATCGTTTCCATTGTCTTAGGACCTGCACCACGTTTTGGCACATTTAAAATACGTTTAATTGCTAGTTCACCCATGCTTTTGTTATCGGTGATCATTAAACGCAAATAACTTAGTGCATCTTTAATTTCTGCACGTTCAAAGAACTTCACGGAACCATAAATTCGATACGGAATATTTCCATCAAGCAACACTTTTTCCAAGTTTCTAGATAAATAGTTACTACGATATAAAATCGCCATCTGATGATATGGAACACTCTCTTGGTGTAAAGAGATAATCTTTTTTGCAATCCATAATCCTTCATGTTGCTCATCTTGCGATTCATAGAAACTGATTTTGAAGTCTTCTTCATTTTCTGTGTATAAATCTTTATCAATTCGATATTCATTGTGGCGAATTAAACTGTTTGCAGCTTTTAGAATGGTCTTTGTTGAACGATAGTTTTCGTTTAATACGATACTTTTACACCCTTTAAAGTCCTTTTCAAAATTCATAATGATATCTACTTTCGCTCCACGCCATGTATAAATGGTTTGGTCAGGATCTCCTACCACACAAAGAATGCATGCTGGACCACATAAATAACGTACAATTCCATATTGAATCATATCCACATCTTGAAACTCATCTACATGAATGTAATCATAGCGTCCTTGCCATTTTTCACGCACTTCGACATTTTCCTTAAACAATCGATATACGAAAAGTAATAAATCATCAAAATCTAGTGCTTGCATATCTTGTAGTTTCTTTTCGTAGTCTACATAAATTGTGGCTAAACGTTTTTCGTGTTCATAATTTGCCATATCATATGCTTTACCAGCACTCACAAAACTTGTTTTATTATTACTGATATATGACAACGTTTGTGCATAAGGTGCACTTTTTAATTCAATTTCATGTTTTTTATAAATATCACGTAAAATTGACTTTTGATCATCACTATCTAAGATGACAAAATTTCTCGGATAGTCAAAATAACGGATTTCTTCACGTAAAATCCGTACACATAAACTATGAATGGTGGATAATAAAACACCACTGTTTTTCACGCCTAGAATTCCTTCTACACGTTCTTTCATCTCATTTGCAGCTTTGTTTGTAAAGGTAATTGCAAGTATGCGATATGGTGCTACATGCTTCTCCATAATTAAATAGGCAATACGTGTTGTAATTACACGTGTCTTACCACTTCCCGCTCCAGCAACGATTCGCAAATGTGAATCAATTGTGGTTACTGCTTCCTTTTGTTTTGCATTTAATCCATCTAATATATTCAAAGTTTTTACCTCGCTGCAAACATTATACTACAAAATCACACATCATTTTTGTTAAAACTACAAGATTTTTTATTCAATATGATATATAATCGTTACGAGGTGTGCCTGTGAAAAAAAATAAGAAAACAAGAAACATACGTTATGGTCGAATTCTTGACCTTGTAAATATAATATTATTCCCTATCTTAAGTATTTTACTCGTGCTATTTATTCATAAATATAGTGATAAGTATTACTTATATGCGATAGGATTATTTGCATTTGTATTTGTAGTTATCCTTTTGCTTTTTAAAATTAAAGGTAAGATGATTGAAAATATCCGTCGTGTCTTTTTATTGTTGATGGTGATTTTACTTGGTCTCGCTAATTTTTATACAAAAGATATTACAAGTGGATATGAAGCATTTGCAAGTTCTATGGATAATTCAGAAACAACGATTCATTATGATGTACTTACCTTAAAAGAAAGTACAAATAACTTACAAACACTTGAAGATTTAGATGGCTATGTCATTGGATTTCCTACAAATGGCTCAGCTGAAGCTACAGATAAAGCAAAAGAAACATTATCAAGTAAACTTAGTGATTATGGATCATTAAATTACGATAACTATATGACGATGTATAGTGATTATACACAGGAATATGTTGATGCAATCGTAGTGGATCAAAGTCAAAAAACCAATCTTCCTGAAGATTATAGAAACTTATATGAGATTAGTAATGTCGTTGATACGTATTCATTTACAATTAAAAATAATATTAAGGGTAACGATATTGATATCACAAAAGAAGTATTTACTGTTTTAGTTAGTGCAAGTGATCAAATTGAAGCACCAACAAGTCACTCACTAAGTGATACCAATATGATTCTGATTATTGATCCAGTAAATCATATTATTCAAACAATCTCGATTCCACGTGATTCGTTTATCCCAAATCCTGCATATGGTAATGTTAGTGATAAACTTACACATACAGGTAATGATGGAGTGGAAAACACAAAAGTTGCAATTGAAAAAGCATTTGATATTAAAATTGATTTCTATGTGAAAATTTCATTTTCATCACTTATTGAAATTGTTGATACACTTGATGGAATTCCAGTAAATGTATTACAACCAATCGTGGAACAAGATGAATATCGTAGTTTTGCTGAAGAGGATCTTATTTACCTAGATGCTGGACAACAAACACTAAACGGAAAACAAGCACTTGCCTATGCAAGACACCGTCATTCATACGAAAACCAAGACCTTGGACGTAATCAAGCACAAATTGAAGTTATGAAGGGATTGGTTAAACGTGTATTATCACCTGATGGAATTACCAAAGTAGATGACGTGATGAAATTAATGAGTAACTATGTCATTATGAACTTCTCTGAGAGCCAATTAACAAGTTTTGTGAAACAACAAGTTGATAATATGCCTTCATGGGAATTTAAATCATTAAGTTTAGATAAAGGAATGCAAGGTTCTGAACCAACTGCATCTATGCCAAGTGTATATTCAAGTATCTATTATTTATCAAAATCAGATATTGAAAAAGTAAATGCTATGTATCACCTTATGAAAGAAAGAAATCGTTTGAGTGAATTTCATTTTGATTTAGATGATATGTATAACGGATATAGTACGTATGAAGAAAGTAATGATATTGTACTAGCACCATAATTCAGTAAAAACGGGATGGGTTTCCATCCTTTTTTTATACAAATCATGAAACCTCTTGCTAACGATACATTTCTTCACCACAATTTCACTTTACACTACCTGCCTTTCTATACTATAATTAGTTGAAAAAGAGGTTATTTATGAAAAAATTTATACAGTCGCGTAAGTTTGACTTTCTACTTATAATTTTACTAGGTATTGCACTTGTTTGTGCTGGATACTTTGCTTACCAAGTACGTGTTTTACCAATGAAATACCGTATTGCGGTAATCGCAATTACAGCAATTGTGTTTCTGATTTTACTTGCATTAACATTCAAACGGTTTCAAATTAAAGGAACATGGATACGACGTGTTATTGTTATTTTGATTACGATCATCTATGGATTTGTTTCCTTATATGCATATAAAGGAAATCATACAATTCGCTCAATTACAGATCCTTCAAAAGATAAATACATTACGATATCCGTACTTGCAAAAGCTGACAGTGATATAAATGAATTAAAAGATCTTGAAGATACAACTGTTGGTTTTCAAAACTCAACAGATGAAGACAATGCAAAATATGCAAAAAAAGAAATCAATGCTTCAGTAGCAAATGTTACTTACACAGATCAAAGCAACTATACAGATTTAGGTAACTCGTTATTAAATGATGAAATTGATGCCTTAATCATTACCAAATCAAGCATTAGTACGGTAGAAGACCATATTGAAGGATTTACTTCAAATACAAAAGAAATCGCAACATTCCAACGCACGGTGCAACAAACTGCATCAAAAAACTCTGGAAAAGATTTAACGAAAGAACCATTCACAATTTTATTAAGTGGTATTGATACATCAGATACCGGTGAAGCAAGTCAACGTAGTGATGTAAACATGATTCTTATTGTGAATCCAATTACAAACCACATGGAAATGGTAAGTTTCCCTCGTGATTCATATATCCCGAACCTAGCTTTAGGTGGAATTAATGATAAATTAACACACCTAGGAAACCATGGTGTTGAAAATATTATGGATTCGATTGCAGCAATTAGTGGTTTTGAAATTGATTTCTATGTACAAGTTAACTTCACATCAGTAGTTGAAATTGTAGATGCTATGGGTGGAGTTGAAGTTGATGTTGCTATGGACTTCACTGAACAAAATAGTCAACGTAGTTTTGAAGATGGTGATTTGATTGTCCTAAAGAAAGGACTACAAACACTTAATGGTGAACAAGCCTTAGCATATGCACGTAACCGTCACGATCAACCAGAAGGTGATGTTGGACGTACAAGAGCACAACAAGATATTATTAAGGCGATGATTAGTAAATTAACGACTGCTCAAGGTGTTACTGCTGTTCCTTCCCTAATGGAAACCGCAACGAAATACATTGAAACAGATATGAGTTATGAACAACTATCAGACTTTGTGAATTATGAAATTGAGCACTTAGAACCATGGACATTTGGTAGTACCTCTTTAGATAATGGTGGATTTGACCAAATCCCTATCCCATACGCTGGTGGTAGCATGCCATTATCAGTTTACATCTTATCTTTAACAGATATGGAGATGTTATATTATCGTTACCAAATGATTATTAATCCGACAAACTTCAAAGATTTCAGCTTTGATTTGGAAGATTTATATGGACAGTTACCTCCGTACCAACGCCCAGCAACAGGAATGTTTGTTGGTGATGATTTCTCTAGTGAGAAAGGTGGCGGTGATTATGAGACAGATTATGATGAACCTGCATATGTCCCACCTGTAGAAGAACCTACAGTACCTGAAACACCTGTTGATAATGATACAGATAACGGATCAAGTGGTGGTGATACAGGAACTGGATCTGGAAGTACTGGTGGTAGTGATACTCCTGGTAGCAATCCAGGAGATACACAAAATCCTCCTTCTGATGGAGAAACTCCGAGCGATCCAGGAACAAGTGATCCAAGTACGGATCCTTCAACACCATCAACTGGACAATAATAATCAAAAACCAATTGGACAATGACATCCAATTGGTTTTCTTTTTTATACTTTTTTATAGTAGTAAAGCATACGCATTGCATTTAATACAGCAAGTAAGGTTACCCCAACATCTGCAAATACTCCAGCCCACATATTGGTAATACCAAATGCAGATAAGATTAATACGATGGTTTTAATTCCTAATGCCATCACAACATTTTGAATTACAATTTGTTTTGTTTTTCTAGCAATTTTCATCGTTTTTGGGATGAGTAGTAAATCATCACTCATTAAGACAATATCACTTGCCTCAATTGCTACATCACTACCTACACCACCCATTGAGATACCAACATCAGCTCTCATTAAAGCTGGTGCATCATTAATTCCATCACCAACAAAGGCAACTGCATGGTTTTCTTTATCTAAGTAAGACTCAAGAATACGAACCTTATCTTGTGGTAATAGTTCAGCATGTATATTTTCAATACCAACTTCTTTACCAATCGCATTCGCGATTTCTTTTTGGTCACCAGTTAACATTACAGTATTTGTTACTCCTAGAGTATGCATATCTGCAATTGCTTGTTTACTTGACTCTTTCACTTGGTCACCAATTACGACAGAACCTACGTATTGACCGTTATAAGCGACATAGAGCACGGTTCCTAGACTTTGGTTAGCAGTATAGCTAATTTGCTCTTTATCCATCAGCTTTTGATTACCAACAAGTAGTGGCTTATCATCAAGCGAAACTACAATACCATATCCTGCAATCTCTTGATAACTACTAAGTCGTGTTGCATCAATCGTACCTGTATATGCAGAAGCGATGCTTTTTGCAATTGGGTGATTTGAATAACTTTCTGCATAAGCAGCAAGTTCTAGTGTTTGCTTAGCTCCAGTTATACTTTCAACAGCAAACTCCCCTTTTGTAATAGTTCCTGTTTTATCCATTACAATGGTATCAACATGTTCAAGTAATTCTAAATAGTTACCACCTTTAACTAAGGCACCAATGCGACTTGCACTACCAATACCAGCATAGAATCCTAATGGTACAGAAACAACAAGTGCACACGGACACGATATAACTAAAAATGTACATGCACGATATAACCATGTATAGAAATCACCAACAAAGATCGTTGGGATAATAACTAATAGTAAAGCCAACCCAACAACGATTGGTGTATACACCTTTGCAAACTTTGTAATAAAGGTTTCTGTTGGTGCTTTTTTATTACTTGCATGTTCTACAAGGTCTAGAATTTTAGACACTGTAGAATCTTTATAAACGCGTGTTACTTTACATGTAATTAGTCCTGATGTATTCAGTGATCCAGCTAGCACTTCATCATTTTGATGTACATCTTTGAGTTTTACTTCCCCATTTAATGCACTTAAATCAAGTGATGAGCTACCATCGATCACAATTGCATCAACAGGTACTTTTTCTCCTGCTTTAATTGCAATTACATCATTAATTTTTAATGTTTTAGGATCCACTTGTTTGTAGGATTTATCTGGTTGTACAAGATTTGCGTACTCTGCTTGTAAATCCATCAATCCTGTAATTGACTTTCTTGTTCGGTCGACTGCTAAATCTTGGAAATACTCCCCGATATTATAGAAGACCATAACTGCAACTGCTTCTTCATAAGCAGAAACTACAAATGCTCCTAATGTTGCAATTGTCATTAAGAAGTGTTCATCAAAGATTTCTCCATGTTGAATATTCTTAAAACTTTTATAAATTACATGATATCCAGCAAAGATATATGGAATCACGTAAATAAAGAATGGATGTATATTTGTAGTTTTCTCGATAATGACTCCAACAAAGAATAAGATAATACTTAAAATCAATTCGTTTCGTTCTCGATTGGACTGTTCAGGTGCTTGTTCTTCTTCACCAAGTAATTTAGCCCCTGGTTCTACTTGATCAATCAGCACATTACTACGTGTAAGGACATCGTTTTGACTTAACTTACCTTTTGGTTCAATATAGGCTAATCCATGCGTGAAGTTGATTTTTGCATGTTCAATAAAGTCTGCTTTATTTAAACGATCTTCAACTTTTTGTGCACAGTTTCCGCAATCTAGACCCGTAAGTTTAAATTTATACTTGGCATCTATATCGCCGATATCATCTTCCTCACCTGAAAAAGATGTTGCACACTGACACGATGCTTCATGATGGTGTTCATGTTCATGTGTTTCGTGTGATTCTTTGGTAATGCTTGTATCATGATTGCAACAAGATCCATCTGGCTTGTGATCATGATGATGTACATGTAAATGTTTCATAATTCTACTCCTTTATATGTTCATATGCTGCATTAAAGATAAGTTCAATGTGTCGATCATCTAATGAATAAAACATATTTTTCTTATCCCTACGCGATTTAATGATTCGATTTCTTTTTAAAATTGCAAGTTGATGTGATATTGCACTTTGCGACATTTCTAGTTCATCAGCAATACATTGCACACACATCTCACCTTTGAATAAAACATGTAGAATCTTTAGTCTTGTTGTATCTGCGTACATCTTAAAAAAGATGGCAAGTTCTTCTGCTTCTACAGCATCTAGTTCATCGACTCTTTGAAATTGTGTATGTTGACATTCGTTTGCTTTTTTATTTTCCATCTCTCACCTCATATGAACGTTTGTTCATATGTTCATTATATACTGTTTTTCAACTATTTCAAGTGTTTGCACTAAAAAAGCGAGAAATTAATCCCGCCTTTTCAAACATATAAGTTGTTCATCTTTACGAAAGAACAGTTGATGATCATCTTTACCATCATATGTATAGCCTTTAAGCACTCCATCTTTTAATGGTAATATTGCTTCTAAATCAATTCCATCTTGTAGTATATGTACATATTCAACAAACATATCCATTGTAGTTGCTTCAATGTATGTTGAAGTAATACTTCCCTCACCCTTTAATTGATATCCAATATACATCCGTTGTTTAGGAAAATAATACAGTACTGGATAATCTAATGGAAAGGTTGTTTTACAATTTTCACATGTATGGACAAATAAGCTTCGACTGGTTACTAAAGGTACAAGATTTTCATCGATTTCATGATTGATGATCGTATCACGCTTTATGTAAAATTCCTGTTTACATGTAGGACATACAAGTTGAAACAGTTTTTCTTGCACTATTTTTTTCCTAATAGTCTAAACATGTTTTTCTTATAAACTTCAACTCCTGGTTGATCAAATGGGTTTTCATCTAACATCAACACAGACATTGCAACTGCTCTAAAGAAGAAATATACAAGGTATCCAAATGAGTGTGAACTCATATCTTCAACTTCGATTAATAAGTTAGGAACATTTCCTTCAACTTCGTGTGCTTCAAGTGTACCTTGCATTGCCATTTTATTTACCCAATCAAGAGATTTTCCAGCAAGATAGTTCATGTTATCTAAGTTATCTGCATCTTCAGGGAAAATAACATCTTCCGTTGGATTTTTAAATAACACTAATGTTTCAAATACAATCTTTAATCCATCTTGAACAAATTGACCCATTGAGTGTAAATCCGTTGAGAATGTTCCAGCAGCTGGGAAAATACCTTTTCCGTTCTTACCTTCTGATTCACCAAACAGTTGTTTCCACCATTCAGCCAACATTGTTGTTTGTAAGTCGTAAGTAATAAACATTTCGACATTCTTACCTTGGTTTTGTAGAATACGACGAGCTACTGCATATGCATATGCAGGATTCTTTGATAAATCCGCTGTATCAAAGTCATTAAATGCATCAGTTACCCCTTGCATTAATGCATCGATATCAATTCCAGCAACAGCAATTGGTAATAATCCAACAGGTGTAATTACTGAGAAACGTCCTCCGATATCATTAGGAATTACGTATTTCGTGTAACCTTCTTTTGTTGCTAAATCAAATAGTGTACCTTTTGTACCATCTGTTGTCGCAATAATACGTTTTTTAGCTTCATCTTTTCCGTATTTCTTTTCGATAAATTGTTTAAATAAACGGAACGCTAATGATGTTTCAGTTGTTGTTCCTGATTTAGAAATAACGTTAATCATAACTTCTTTATCAGCAATATAGTCTAACACTTGTTTTGTATATGTACTTGAGAATGTATTTCCACAGAAAATAATTTCAGGTTTGTATTTATCTTTACCATATAACCCGTTAATCATTTCAATTGCAGCACGTGCTCCTAAGTATGAACCACCAATACCACAAACTAAGAAAACTTCACAGTTTTCGCGAACATATGCTGCATCTTTTCTGATGCGAGCAAATTCGTCTTTATCATAGTTGTTGCACCAATCAACCCATCCTAAAAAGTCATTTCCTTTTGCTGTTTTGTTCATGATTGCATCATGAAGTTCATTCACTTGTCCTTGGTATGAAGCAATATCTTCATTTAAAAACGCGTGGTCTGTGTTTAATTTAATCATCATTTTCCTCCTGTAACGTTTCTTTGATCCAAATAGGAAGTTTTTCTTCCAATGTACGAAAACCTAATTTATGTTCCGGTAAAAGTTTTTGCACATTCGAACGACGATACCGTCCTCCTTCTTTGCGCAAAGCTTTTAAAGATAGTTTAAAATGGTGATCATCCTCTCCTAAGTCAAGAATCTTCACCTGTAGTGTTTCTTCCATTTGTAAATACTGACGAATATCGTGAATATAATCGTCTGAAACTTCAGATATATGAAGTAGACCATTGTGATTGTCATCAATTCTTACAAATGCCCCATATGGTTGAATTCCTGTGATTACCCCTTCAACTACATCTCCTACTTGATACAATAGCGTTACCTCCTATGAGAAACATTATATCACAAACAACTCACAAAAAATAAGGAATAGAAAGCAAACCTCTATTATTTTTTATAAAACATGCTATAATACATCTCAGTAGATAAAGAGGTGTATAGTATGGCAACTAAAAAAGAAGAAGAGATTATTGCTGTTATCAATAAAATGCGTCCTTACATCCAAAGAGATGGTGGAGACGTTGAATTTTCGAAATTTGAAGACGGCGTAGTATATGTCAAAATGTCAGGTGCTTGTATGGACTGTTTAGCCCTTGATGATACAATTACATTTGGTATTGAAGCAATGCTAAAAGACGAAGTTGAAGGCGTTAATGAAGTTCAAGTTGAACAAACAGAAATGCATTTCTAGGCAATCGAGAGGTTGCTTTTTTTGTACAATAAAAGAAGTCAAATGACTTCTTAAATTAAATCTAAATCTTGAATCACATTAATATGTGCAATAATGACAAGTCGATCATCAGCTTCAAAGATATAGGAAGGATTAGGTGTAATGTTTAGTTTTTCATGAAATTTACGAATTCCTAGTACATTAACACCTAGTTTGTTGCGTAAATCCAAATCAACTAGTGACTTACCAATCCAGTGATTTGGTACTTTGATTTCAACGATTGAATATTCTTCATCAAGACTTATTTGATTGACGATATCATTATTGATAAGTAAGTTTGCAGTAAGTGTACCCATCGCCTTTTCTGGACGAATAACTTTATGAGCACCTACTTTACGTAACACCATTTCAAAGCGTTTATTTTTTGCTTTTGCAATTACCTGAGGCACACCAAGTTCTAAACAGTTTAATAAGCTCATAACACTTACTTCTAGTTGTGTACCAACAGCAATTACTGCTACATCGCAATCCGCTACCCCTGCAACTGTAAGTGCATCTAAGTCTGTAATATCTTCACGAATTGCTACTGAGACAATGTCTTCAAGTCGTTCAATTGCTTCTATATCACGATCAATTGCAATAACTTCAATTCCGTGATTACTTAACGTTTTTGCGACAGTCGATCCAAAGACACCAAGTCCTAATACTGCTACTTGTTTAATTTTCTTTTCCATATAGCTCCTATCCGATCATCAAACGCCCTTCTGCGTATTCGATATCTTTATGTTTATCTTCTCTAATAATAGAAGATAAGAATGTGATAATTCCAATTCTACCTACATACATCAAGGTAATAATTATTAGTTTTCCTAAAATTGGTAAACTTGCTGTAATTCCCAAACTCAATCCCACAGTTGCCATTGCAGATACAGCTTCAAACATAATGGCTAGTAAACTAAAATCAGTTGCTGATGATAATATCATTATCCCAGTGAAAAGGAATAAGAAATTAAGGGTGAATACATTTAGTGCACTAGCAACCGTTTGTAAGGAAAGTGTTCGGTGGAAGACACTTGTTTTTGTATGTCCTCTTAAACTATGAATAACAAAGATCGCAATAACTGCAAATGTTGTTGTTTTAATACCACCAGCAGTACCTCCAGGAGATCCACCAATAAACATTGTCACAATCATCATAAATGCAGTTGGTTCATATATTTTAGTATAATCAATGGTTGAAAAACCTGCCGTACGTAATGTCACTGAGTTAAATAACGAAGCAAATATCTTTCCATCAAGACTAAGTGCTCCTAGTGTATTTGGATTGTTGTATTCATTAATAAAAATAAATAGTGCAGGCACAAAAATTAAGATAATTGTCATAATAAAGACAAGTTTTGTTTGTAGATTTAAACGCTTAATGAATTGTTTAAATGGAATATGTTGTTTTGTGAGCAAATACATTTTATCACGAACATCAAAGTACACGATAAAACCAAGTCCCCCACTAATAATAAGTCCCATAACAACAAGATTGACTAATGGCTGACTTACATAGGGTGCTAAATTGACAGTTCCTACAAGATCAAATCCTGCATTACAGAAAGCTGAGATAGCTGTGAATATAGACCAAAATAAACCACGCGCTATTCCTTGTTCAGGAACAAACACAAATGCAAGTAATAAAGCACCAACAAGTTCAAAACTAAATGTATATTTCACTATACGAAATAGATATGCTTTGTAGTCTACGACTTGTTTTTGCCCAAGTGCTTCTCTCATTGCAATTTTATTTTGTACAGACAAGCGATTCTTCAAGCCTAAATGAATAGTTGCAACTAATGTCATTAATCCTAAACCACCAATTTGAATGAGTAGCATAAGTACAACTTGTCCAAATAGTGTTAACTGTACGGCTGGAAAATAGACAACTAAACCAGTTACACAAACTGCACTTGTTGCGGTAAAAAGTGCATCTATGAAAGTAATACTCGTACCTGGTTGATTTGCAATTGGCAGTGTTAATAAACATGCGCCTATGAAAATAACCGCAAAGAAACTAATTGCAATTTTCTTTGTTGGAGATAGTCCAGACATAGTCACAATCTTATATAATTTATGTTTCATAAAGTATATTATACCCCTTCCCAGTTTTTATACAACCATAATTGAACCATATTTAAAAAAAGCGACATCGCGTCGCTTTATTTTTGTACTAGCTTAGAATTCTTCTTCAAAAATTTCGTAGTGAGCACGTGGATGATCACATGTTGGGCAAATTTCTGGAGCTTCTTTTCCAACTGTAATATGTCCACAGTTTGTACAAATCCAAACTTTTTCTTCAGATTTACTGAATACTGTGTTTTCTTCTACATTTTTAAGTAACTCTAAGTAACGTTCTTCGTGACGTTTTTCAATGTCACCAACACTTCTAAATCGTTCAGCGATTTGGTGCAATCCTTCCGCATCAGCTGTTTCGGCAAATCCTTTATACATGTCTGTCCACTCGTAGTTTTCACCAGCGGCAGCATCTTTCAAGTTCCATGCTGTATCTTTTACAGCACCATCATGTAACATTTTAAACCAAACTTTCGCATGTTCATGTTCATTGTGCGCAGTTTCATTAAAGATGTTTTGAATTTGCACATATCCATCACTCTTTGCTTTTGAAGCATAGAATGTATATTTAATTGATGCTTTAGATTCCCCTGCAAACGCTGTTTGTAAGTTTTCTTCCGTTTTGGTTCCTTTCAACTTTTTAAGATCAGACATTTCTGCTATTTTCATATTTCCGTTCCTCCTATATGTTATCTTAATTAAAACACTTTATATATATACTATCAAGTATGACGCACACAAAGAGTGTAAAAAAAAATGAGAACCCATCATAGAGTCCTCATTCAGTTAAAATGAATTATTCAACTTCGATAATACGCATTGAGTTTGTTGCTCCTGATCCATGTGGATATCCAGCAACAACGATGATTGTATCACCTTTTTTGCATCCGAATTCTTTAGCAACATCACTTGCTAATTCTGATTCGTTATCTAAGTTATTTACTTTGTCAACAACCATAGCGTTTACACCCCAGTTGATTGTTAATGCATGACGAGTTCTTTCGTCGAATGTTGCAGCTAAAATTGGGCAATCTGGACGGAATTTAGAAATACGTCTAGCGCTTGTTCCACTTGATGTGAAACATACGATTGCTGCAATATCCATTGCAAGTACTGTATCTGCTACGGCAATACCAATAGCATCTGATTTTGTACGTTTAGAAGTACTAATTGAAGTACGTAATTTTTCACGGTAAGGTAAAATTGCTTCCATACCTTCAGAAATTGTAACCATTGTTTGTACAGCTTCAATTGGGTACATACCAACAGCACTTTCTCCTGAAAGCATAATTGCATCAGTTCCATCCAATACAGCGTTGGCAACATCACTTGCTTCAGCACGTGTTGGACGTGGATTTTGTTGCATTGATTCTAACATGTGTGTTGCAGTAACAACTGGTTTTCCGTATGCGTTTGCTCTTTTAATCATTTCTTTTTGGTAAATAGGAACTTTCTCAAAGCTTACATCGACTCCAAGGTCACCACGAGCAACCATGATTCCATCAGCAACTTGTAAGATTTCATCCAAGTTGTCATATCCTTCTTGGTTTTCAATCTTAGCGATAATTTGAATATCTTCTTGACCTTCTTCTTTTAAGATTTTACGGATGTCCATGATGTCATCTTTACGACGTGTAAATGATGCAGCAATGTAATCCACTTTATTTTTACATCCGAAACGAATGTCGTTAGCATCTTTTTCAGATACGAATGGCATACTTAATTTAACATTTGGAACGTTACATCCTTTTTTGCTTTTAAGTACTCCAGGGTTTTCTACACGACAAACCAATTCTCCATCTTTTTTCTCAAGAATTGTTAAACGTACTTTTCCATCATCGATTAAGAATGTTCCACCTTCTTGAACATCATCAAATACTTCTGGACATTGTACATGTACACGGTCGTGTGTTCCTAAAATCGGTTCACGAACAAGTGTTACGATATCTCCTGCTTTGTAGCTTTCTTGACCATTTTTGAAATCTCCTAAACGAATTTCTGGTCCTTTTGTATCCAATAAGATTCCGATATTTGAATCTAATTCTTCGTTTACTTTACGGATGTTTTTAATTCTGTTTCCGTGTTCTTCATAATCACCATGAGAGAAGTTTAAACGTGAAATGTTCATTCCTGTCTCTACTAGTTTTTTAAGCATTTCTGGACTTTCTGTAGCCGGTCCAATCGTACAAATAATTTTCGTCTTTTTCATTTTTTTCTTACCTCACCTTATACTAAACGATCGAATAAATTTTGTAATTCTTTTCTTGATTTTGCTGGCATGTTAAGTGCTTCTTCAATCGGTACACCAACAATATTACCTGATTGCGTCCCAACGCACTGACCACCAATACCTTGCATCAGTAGATCGACAGCTTTCTCACCCATGCGAGATGCTAAAATACGATCAGCAGGTACAGGAGATCCTCCACGTTGAACGTGCCCAAGAATAGTTGCCCTACCAGAAAATCCGGTATGTTGTGAGACCTTACGCGCAAAAACTTCTACATCTGTAATTTTCTCAGAGATAATTACCAATGCATGGTTTTTCTTCTTCACAACATCAAATTCACGCAAGCGGTCTAACACTTCACCTTCGTCAAATCCTGTTTCACTAGTTATGACAATTTCCGCACCTGTAGAAATCCCTGCAAATAATGCAAGGTCACCACAACGGTTTCCCATAACTTCGACAACAGAACAACGATGGTGTGAACTTGATGTGTCACGTAACTTATCGACGGCATCAACAATGGTCGTTAGTGCGGTATTAAACCCAATGGTTTCATCCGTACTGGAAATATCATTGTCGATTGTCCCAGGTAGACCGATACAGTTAATACCCATTTCGGTCAAGGCTAAAGCTCCTCTGTAACTACCATCCCCACCGATGACAACTACTGCTTCAATTCCGAATTTTTTAAGCTGCTCGACAGCTTTTTCTCTCACTTCGAGGCTTTTGAACTCAGGAAGTCTTGCAGACCCCAGCATTGTTCCTCCACGGTCAAGTATGTCAGATACATCACGGCGAGTAAGAGGTTGGATTTTTCCTTCCACCATTCCGCGGTATCCATCATAAATTCCGTAGACTTCAATACCGATATTCGTTGCAACTCTTGTGACTGCACGAATCGCAGCATTCATTCCTGGTGCATCACCACCAGATGTGAGTACGCCAATTCTTTTTACCATAATTGCACTCCCCACTGATTAAAAATCACTACTAATATACCACTTATCTTCAATAATATCTAGTGTATCTATCGGCGATTTTTACCTTTCACGACTTTTTCCTCAGCCAACATCTTAATTCGCTCACTAATTCGCAAAGCACCGAGCTCATTATTGACTGATTTCTTACCTAAACTATAGAATTCTTCGAGTTTATCCATCGCACAATTACTTGTGAATATCGTTAAGCGATGTGCTTCCATTCGCTCATTTAATATTGGCAACAGGATATCGTCTCGCGACCAAGATGATGCACTTTCTCCAGCAATATCATCAAGTGCTAAGACCTCTACTTTTTTTAATTTCTCAATCACATGTCCATATCCATGCGGTGTATTCATCAATGTTTTTAAATTCGCAATCAGTGTTGGCACATGCACAAATGCACAGCGCTTTCCTCTAGTTGCCATTTCATTGATAAAACAACACATCAAATAGGTTTTTCCAACACCTGGTAAACCACTTAGATAAAATCCTTGTGGATCACTGATCGTGCTTCGACGTTCGACATAATTAGCAACTGCTAAATATGGTCCACTTTCGTTTGCAATATCGATATTGGTAAAACGATATCCCATTTGTTCAATTGACATATCATTGTAAATTAACTTGTTTTGGTGTGCAGTTTGACGTTCAATTTTGCTTTCATAACGACATGCTACATACTCATAGTCTAATATACCATCATTTGCACTTACTTCAAGCAAATAGCCTGTATTTGGCTGTTTACAGTGACTTAAGCCTACACAATCACGACATTGGTCAAGTCGAGCAACATAATCTTTTAGTGTATATGCATTTTGTAAAACAAACTCATAGTCGACTTTATATGTTGCAAGAAAGCGTTGAATTCGTTCATCTTTAATTAAACTTTGTGCTAGAAACTCACGTTCTTTGCGTTGTAGTTCATCTTCTTTTAATTGAAAACTAACTTTCTCCATTTGCTAACCTCCTTTGTCGTATTTCTTCAATCAAGCGTTGACGTTCATCTTCACTCATTGTATCTTCCTCATCATATGAGATTAATACTTTTTCATCTTTAGTTGTTTTTGTTGGATTATGCATATATGCAACTGCTTGTTCGTAGGTTTCAATATTACTACGTAACCAAGAACCAGCAACACTCTCTACGAAATTCCGTGGGAATCTCTGATTTGCTTTTTGCAACACATAATCGATAAGCACATTAACAACCTCTGGATGTAATTTATACTCTTCTAATAAAATACGAATCGTTTCACGATCATAACGACTTACCTCAACACCCTTTTGTTTATTTTGTAGGAATCGAACAGGCGGCCACTTGTAGATGTTTACCTCATCTGTTTCGTATTTTGCTTTACTGTTTGCTGCACGCTTACGCATCGCATCTACATCTAGATTCCCATCTTTATCAAGTGAACGTGAGACGATTCCACGCATCGTTTGCGGATGAATTCCATATAGTGTAGCAACACGTCCAATTTCCTTTAATAGTTTAGCAGAACGCTTTTTTGGCGGCCATACATTTTTAAAATTCAACAAGAATGCATCATAGTTGAAGATAATTTCACTACCATCCCGTTGCTCTTGAATTTCTTCTTGCATTTGGCTAAAAGTGTTTTCAAAGTGTTCATTCCAACCTTCTCGAATCACATCACTAATACATTCAGAGATATCTTCATATTCCTGCTTACGTAAGCTTTCTTGTAAGAAGGCTTGTTTTTGAAAGCGAAAGACTTGTTCTCCAAGTAAGTCTAGATACATACGTCCAAATACTTCATGCTCTAAAAACTCTGTTGGTTTTTTTGGTGGATATAGTTCATAGATGTATCGATCTAGTTTTTGCGAATAGTACGTTTTTAGTAATTGATATTTCTCAAGTACTTTACGTTCACGCTCAATCACTTCAATGCGTAAACCACTTACTTTAACTAAGATTAAATGATTATCAAAACTCATCTTTTCATCAGCTAAAGCTGCCATCATTTCATACAACAAATACGCGCTTTCATGAATTAAAGGATAATAAAGCATAGTTAAAACATGGTAATCATGTCGTTCGATTTTGCCATGGATTTCGATTTGCAATTTACTATCTTCACGTAATGTCATAACTACCTCTACTTTCTAATAATGTATCCAATTGAGAAACTACATCATCACCTGGATTGTTGTATATATATGCACTTACTTGTTGAGCAGTGGGCATAAATTTCTTTTGTGCATTCAATACTGTATTTGCATATTCTTTAGAATATCCTCTTTGTTTCATCAATCGTTCAATAGCAACTGCATCATCACAAGTCACAATCCACACTTCATCAAAATAGACTTCCCAACCAAATTCATGGACATTTGCTACTTCAACTACACAAATAGGTGCTTGTGTATGTTTTTTAAAGAATGCTTGCATTTCAACTAATACTTTTGGATGAATGAAACTTTCCAATTGTCTTTTTGCTTGTTTACTAGCAAACACAATGTTTCCTAATTTTTTTCGATCAATTTCATCATTTGTTAGAATGTCTTGTCCAAAGGCTTCAATGATATCTGCTTTTGCTTGTGTATCACGAATATGTGCGGCCACTTCATCTAGACACAGCACAGGCACACCTCGCTCTTTCAATATATTGGAAATATACGTTTTTCCTGAACCGATGGTTCCACTAATCACAACTTTTCTCATTTGCGTTTTTGACACGTACGACATACATACGTCCCCCTACCACCAACTACAATTTTATCAATTGGATTTCCACAAATTGGGCAAGCTTCCCCTTTTTTCATATGGACTTTTAATTGTAATTGGAATTTTCCATCTACGCCTAAAGAAGATGTATACGAACGAATCGTCGTTCCTCCAGCTTTAATAGCACCTTGTAAAATAATACGTGTATTTTCTAAAATCCTTTCGAAATCTTTTTTTGTTAGATGATAGATTTTCGTTTCTGGATGAAGTTTTGAACGAAAAGCAATTTCATCTGCATAAATATTCCCTACTCCTGCCATCACACTTTGATCCAGTAGGAACTGTTTCAATGTTGTTTTTCTTTTCTTTGCTTGTTGGTATAAGTAATTTGCATCAACATGTGAATCAAATGCATCATAACCAACATGCTGGAATGCTTTTTGTTCATAAAGAATTACATCTTTATCGTATACATACATCCGACCGAATTTACGAACATCATGGTAGACAAGTTTTCTACTATCATCAAGCGTGAAAATAATATGTGCATGTTTACTGTATGGATCTTCATCTTTTTGATAAATATAAAATTTCCCTTCCATCCGTAAATGAACTACCAAATTTACATCATTCATACCAAAGATTAAATATTTTCCAACACGCGAAAAATCAATGAAATGTTGATGCACAAGTAACTTTGTGAATTCTTGTGCATCTATCGCATCGATCATTTTTGCATAACGTACTTCAATATGTACGATTTCATTTCCTTTGATTTGATGTTCTAAAGTTCTTAGAACCGTTTCTACTTCTGGTAATTCTGGCATATTGTCTTCCTATTTACTATCTAAATAATTATCTGCAAAGTTTGCATCAATAACTAATGGTACTTGTAGTTTTGCAACATGTTCCATTGCATCTTTAACAAGTTGTTCCATCATGTCCATTTCATCTGTTGGAACATCAAAAACTAACTCATCATGAATTTGTAAGATCAGTTTACTCTTACACTGTTTTTCTTCCATAGCTTTTGTTACATGAATCATCGCAAGTTTAATTAAATCTGCAGCACTACCTTGAATTGGTGCGTTCATAGCAGCACGTTTTCCAAACTCACGTGTCATATAATTTTTATCATTAATTTCTTTAATAATTCTACGACGATTAAACATCGTTTTTACATATCCATGTTCTTTAGCAAAATCGATTGTCTCATCCATAAACGCTTTAATTTGCGGATATGAATGGAAATATCCATCCATAAAGTCTTTCGCTGTATTCATATCAATGTTTAATTCACTTGATAATCCATATTGTGTTTGTCCATACACCATTCCAAAGTTAACGGTTTTTGCTTGACGACGCATTGCTGAAGTCACTTCATCTTTATCAACATTGAAAATCAACATCGCTGTTTTTGTATGAATATCAATACCATGTGTAAAGGCATCAATCATTTGTTTTTCATTTGCCATATGCGCAAGTACACGAAGTTCAATTTGGCTATAATCTGCTGCATATAACATACATCCTTCACTAGGAATAAAGGCACGACGTACTTCACGTGACTCTTCATCGCGTACACTTAAGTTTTGCAAGTTTGGATTACTTGAAGATAAGCGTCCAGTTTGCGTTAAACTTTGATGATATAAGGTATGAATCTTTCCATCCTTACGAATGTGTTTTTGTAGACCTACTGCATAGGTTGAATCAATTTTTTGGTATTTGCGATATTCAATTAGTTTATCAATAATTGGATGTGTATGACGTAATTTCTCTAACACATCAATCGCTGTACTACGTTTCTTATTACTTTTTAAACCTAAGGTATCAAATAAGACCTCTGCAAGTTGCTTTGGTGAGTTTACATTAAATACGACACCTGCAAGTGTATGAATTTCTTTTTCTAATGCTTGTAAAATCACTTGTGTCTTTCCATGAATTTCTTCAAGTACATCTTGTGATGTGCGCACACCTTGCTTTTCCATGTTAAACAAAATACGTGTCAATGGCATTTCCATTTCGATAAATAGACGGTCCATCTCTTTTTCTTTTAATTCTTCAGTTAGTTTTGGATATAAGTCTTGTATGATATACATTTGATCTCCAACATATGTTAAACGTTGGTCAGGATCTGCAAGTTTGGGTGATGTTGATTTCCCATATACATCATCTTTTGTCTTTTCAAATTGATAATTGTATTTAAAAGCTAACTGCTTTTCATCATTGATATAGTTGTCGCATAAAAATGCAGCAATTTGTACATCAAAACTAAAATCTGTGTAGGATAAACCTGCATGATCTAGTAAATGATACGCTTCTTTTGCGTTGTTGGTAATTTTAGTGATATCACTATTCAACAAAGTTGCAAGTACACTATCCATTAACATATATTCTTTGGCTAGATAATATGCTGTTGTATCACTAGCAACAAGCACTCCATATAATTGTGCATCATAAAATGGTTGATTGTCATAATCAAACACCATGTAAATCTCTTTTTCATTTATTAGTACTTTTGGTAATGCTTCAACTTCTTTTACTTCGATATTTGTTTTTGTTGGTTTCACTGTAATGTTTTTCATAAATGAGCGCATTTCATATTTCGTGTAGAAATCATTTAATGCTGGCACATTTGCTTCATACTTCAATTGGTCCAGTTCAACAGGTACTGTACAATCTGTTTTAATTGTAGCTAGTTGTTTTGACATAAAAGCATTATCTTTGTCCATTTCTAGCTTTTCTTTTAGTTTTCCCTTAATCTTATCAATATTATCGTATACACCTTCAAGTGAATCATATTCTAGTAATAGTTTTGTTGCTGTTTTTTCTCCAACCCCTTTTACTCCAGGAATATTATCTGCACTATCCCCCATCAATCCTTTTAAATCGATGATTTGCTTTGGACGTACTTGTTTTAGTTCTTCTAGTTTTTTGGTATCAACTTCTTCCATCTCTGTAATTCCTTTTTTCATGAGCATTACAGATGTTGTATCATCAATACATTGTAGTAAATCTTGATCACTTGTAAGAATTACAACTTTATGATCCTTATAATGTTTTGCTAGTGAACCAATGATATCGTCTGCTTCAATTCCATCTTCTTCATAACGAAAAATTCCGTATGCATCCAAAAACTCACGAACAATTGGAAATTGCACCTTTAATTCAGGATCCAATTCTTTTCGTGTACCTTTATATGCTTCATATGCTTCATGTCTAAATGTCGGTTTCCCACTATCCCAAGCAACCATTACATAGTCCGGTTCAATTGTTGCAATTGCTTTATTGATCATGTTTACAAAACCATACACTGCATTTGTTGAGACCCCACTAGATGTGCTCATTCTTGCTCCACTATACAAAGTTGCATAGTAGGCTCTAAATAACATTGAATTTCCATCAATTAATAAAATTTCACAGCTCATATATATCACGCTCCATACTTGTTAATCATACCACAAACTCGCTCGACTCGTTATAAAAACAATTCCGATAATACTTCGTTTTCTTTTGATTTTTGGCAAAGAAAAAACAAAAGACTAATCAAGCTCTTTTGTTTTGATTTCTTCTAAGACTTTTTTTGCATCATGAAGATCTTCAGCATTGCTTTTTCCAACATAACGTAATGTTAAGGGTTGATATGTTTTGCCTGTCATGCTTTCTTTATCCTTTGGATAACGGAAAGTAAATCCATACTCGTGTGCATGTTCAACTAACCATTTATATTCCTCAGAATTTTCAATATCTTCTAATTTATCTTTTCCAACAATCTTTAATGTAATTGTAAATCCTAATTGACTTTCACTTTGACCTGGATAATCACTATATCTTTTAAAATCAACTGTTCCATATTGGATTTGTGCATTTTTCCATAACTCAATTTGATCTGTATACGATACATATCCACTTGTAAGTAATAGTTTTCCTGCATTGCTTGGTTCCGCTTTAACAAATGCAGCCATCATTTCACGTAAGGGTTCAATAACTTCATCACGTACTTTAACTTGTTCTTCCCCAGCTACAATACTTGCTGAACCAATAATTGAGAAATCAACACCAACTAAATTCTTTGGTACATAGTTAATCACAATATGTTTGTCTTTCAACAGAAGCATAGGATCTGCTGCATCTAATACAAGATTGCTATCTTTGAAATATAAATATCCATTGTCAAAATAACTTGCTAAACTTTCATAGCTATAGTTCGTGACTAATAATTCAAATTCACGTACGCTATAATCTTGACGATATGTATTCACAAAATTCACAATCGCTGTTGGATCTGCTGGCTGTACATTTTTAGCGGCTTCATAACACAATATATTTTTAACAGTAAATCCTGGAACTTGAATGAATTCCATATACTGTTCTGGTTTTATTTTTTGTTGGACAATATAATCAATATCATTTGTATCTGTGATTGTTTGTCGAATGATATCTTCGTTTTCTTTTGTAAAGTAACTTTTGTATCTAGCAAACGGGTCATAATGATCATCCAATAAGCTAAAACACACTAGAAACATTGCACATAAAACGAGTACCAATACACCTCTTTTAAGTTTCATCTAACTCATTATACCAAATCTTAGGTCAATCTCAATATAAATAGTTCCACTTCGAGTGTCGGTGTGATAAAATAATGCATATGAAAGAACGTTTATTAAAAGTACTAATCGTCCTATTAGTGATTGTAATTGCTTTTGCAGGAGTGTTATTTTATTCCATGTATTTTGCACCTGAAAACTATCAAGTGCAGCATGAAAGCATTACATCTACTAAGATACCTGAAGATATGGACGAAATAAATATAGCTTACATTAGTGATATCCATTATGGTGAATTTGTTGATGAAGAGCGTCTACAAGATATGATAGACAAGATTAATAAAGCAGCACCAGATGTCATCTTATTTGGTGGAGATTTATTTAGTGATCCTTCTTCATTTATTGATCAACCTGAACAAACTGCAAAAGTAAAAGAACTGTTATCTTCACTAGATGCACCACTTGGAAAGTTTTATGTACTTGGTGAAGCAGATATGCCTTTAGATCGTACAGATGCCAAAACGATGGTGCAAAACTTACTATTTGATGCTGGCTTTGAAGATATGACAAATCGAAACACTCGGATTCATAATGGTTCAACTAGTAGCATTACCCTAGTAGGTATCGATTCATTACTTGGTGGTTCACCAAATATCCAAGCAGCATTTACAAATGTGAGTGCAGATAGTTTTGTTGTTAGCTTTACACATGCACCAGATATTTATACCCAGTTACCTGATAATGTTGTAAGTATCGCATTTGCAGGACACTCACATGGTGGTCAAATCTCAATTCCAATTCTTGGTGCATTTAAAAGCATTGAAGGGGCAGAAACTTATGAAAGAGGTAAACACACACGTGGTACAACAACGATTCATGTTTCTAACGGTTTAGGTACAAGCAATGTAGATATGCGTGTATTTGCTAACCCTCAAATTGTAATGTATCGCTTAGCACATGCAAAAAAATAAAGATTTATAAGAAGAAGTATTTGTATTGATGAATACTTCTTTTTTTGCGCTTCACAATTGATATCAACAATTTCTCATATAAAAAGACATCACGCTACATGATGTCTTTACTATATTTACTTTTCTACAACAAGGTTTGGATATGCTTTATGCAAAAACTCATCTGGATATACTGTATCAAGCATTTCTCCAACAATTGTCATTGGTGGTTTTCCTTGATTGCGCATTCCTAAACGAAATAGTGCACTATAAGATATACACATATTCAAAATCATAAAAATTAAGATAATCGGATACAAACGATTTCCTATACGAACTGGAATTCGTTCAATCCAAGAAGATAACCACGGATAGATGACATACAAAATCAACATACCCCCAAGTCCCCATACCAACATAAATGGAATGGTTGTTCGTCCACCAATATTTAGAAAATACCCTGTATAATCCCAACTTTCTGCATGAAATGCTACTTCTTCAAACCAAGATAATCCAAACTCTGTAATACCTCCAACTAAACAACTAAGTAGATAATTTACATACCAGGGGCGTGTTTTATAGTTTTTCCCTAACAACACAACAAATAAGATAAATCCAAGTCCATATACTGGATTGAATGGTCCATAAATCAAACCACTGCGATTCACCCATTTATGCATTTCAAACAGCATTAGAATTTCTTCATAATACGTTCCGACAATGCATCCGATAAGAAACAGAAAGAATATTTTCTTAAAGCAGTATCCTTCTGCAAATCTACGCTCAACCTTTTTTACTTTTTCCATACATCTATGCTATTGCAGCTACAATAAGATCTCCCATCTCTTTACAGCCTACTAGCGTTGTATGTTTGTCCATCATATCTCCTGTACGATATCCATCATCTAACACTTTTTGAACTGCAGTTTCAATTGCCTGTGCTTCTTTTTCCATAAAGAATGAATATTTAAGCATCATAGCAACAGATAAGATCGTTCCAATTGGATTTGCTTTGTTTTGACCTGCAATATCAGGGGCAGAACCGTGAATAGGTTCATACATACCACGAGTTCCTTCACCTAATGAACTTGATGGAATCGTTCCAATGGTTCCTGTAATCATACTTGCTTCATCACTTAAGATATCACCAAACATATTTTCAGTTAAGATTACATCAAATTGTGCTGGATCCTTACAAATTTGCATCGCAGCATTATCTACATACATATGTGTAAGTTCTACTTCTGGGTAGTCCTTAGCTACTTCAAGCACGTATTTACGCCATAATTTTGATGAATCAAGAACATTTGCCTTATCTACAGAACATAACTTCTTATTACGTACCATTGCAGTTTCGAAAGCTACTTTTGCAATACGAATAACTTCAGGAGCTGAATACTTCATCACATCGTAAGCTACTTCTACATCATTTTCACTTGTTGTAACATGATCACCGAAGTACACTCCACCAGTCAGTTCACGAACGACCATAAAATCAATTCCCGCTTCAACAATTTCTGGTTTTAAAGGAGACGCATCTTTTAATTCAGTAAATAACTTTGCTGGTCGCAAGTTTGAATACAAGCCTAAACGACTACGAATTCCTAGAAGTGCTTTTTCTGGACGATTGTTTGGTGGTTGTACATCGTATTTTGGACCACCAACTGCACCTAATAAAACTGAATCACTTGCTAAACAAGCTTCTACCGTTGCTTCTGGTAAGCATTCACCATATGCATCAATTGCTTCCCCACCAGCTTTTACATAATTTAAATTAAATGTATGTTCATATACTTCTTCTACTTTTTTTAAAACTTTGATTGCTTCATCTACGATTTCTGGACCAATTCCGTCCCCTTTAATTACTGCAATATTCTTAATCATTGAATTTTCCCTCCTTGATTGCATTTAGATATCCATTACTTGAAATAATCTTTTGAATAAATTCAGGAAATGGAGGGAATGTATATTCTTTGTTTTGACTTTCATTTACGATAATTCCTTTATCAAAATCAACATTTACGATGTCTCCATCTTTGATTTCTTTAGCTGCTTCAGGGCATTCAATGATCGCTAATCCAATATTAATTGAATTACGGTAGAAAATACGTGCAAAACTAGAAGCGATTACACATGAGATTCCACTTGCTTTAATTGCGATTGGTGCATGTTCACGACTGGATCCACAACCGAAGTTTGCTTCACCAACCATGATATCACCTGCTTTTACTTTATGGATGAAATCAGCATCGATATCTTCCATACAGTGACTTGCCAATTCTTTTTCATCTTGTGTATTCAAATGACGAGCTGGAATGATAACATCTGTATCAACGTTATCTCCATACTTATGTACAGTTCCTTTTGCGATCATGATTATTCCCCCTTAACACTTTCTGGTGTTGCTAGTTTACCAGCAATTGCGCTTGCTGCTGCAACTTGTGGTGAAGCTAAATATACTTCACTTTTTGGATGTCCCATACGACCAACGAAGTTACGGTTACTTGTTCCTACACAACGTTCACCTTCTGCAAGAATTCCCATGTGACCACCTAAACATGGTCCACATGTAGGTGTTGAGAAAATACATCCTGCATCAATAAAGATATCAACAAGACCATTTTTAATACAGTCCTTATAGATTTGTTGGGTTGCAGGAATTACAATACAACGAATTCCCTCGGCAATATGACGTCCTTTTAGAATGGTTGCAGCTGCTTCCATATCTGAATAACGTCCATTCGTACATGAACCAATATATACTTGATCAATTGCAATATCTCCCCATTCACTAGGCGTTTTCCCATTTTCAGGTAAGTGTGGGAATGCAACTGTATGTTCAATTGTTGATAAATCAATATCATATACTTCATCATAGATAGCATCTGCATCTGCTTCAAAGATGGTTGGAGTACGTTGCCCACGTCCTTCTACATAAGCTAATGTTTGTTCATCAACTGGGAAGATTCCATTTTTTGCTCCAGCTTCAATTGCCATATTCGCAATACAGAATCGATCATCCATGCTCAAATTTTTAATTCCATCACCAACAAATTCCATTGAACGGTATAAGGCACCATCAACGCCAATTTTTGAAATAATATGAAGAATAACATCTTTACCACTAATATCTTTGTTTAATTTACCTGTAATATTAAATTTAATTGCACTAGGCACTTTAAACCAAGCACGTCCAGTTGCCATACCAGCAGCCATATCTGTACTACCAACACCAGTTGAAAATGCACCAAGTGCTCCATATGTACATGTGTGTGAATCAGCACCGATAACTAAATCACCACAAGTCACAATTCCTTTTTCAGGCAATAATGAGTGTTCTACTCCCATTTGCCCTACATCATAGAAATTTGTGATCTCTTGATGTTTTGCAAAACAACGACATTGTTTACTTTGTGTTGCTGCTTTAATATCTTTATTTGGTGTAAAGTGATCGAGTACGATTGAGATCTTATCTTTATGAAACACCTTATCAAAATCATGTTTTTCAAACTCATTAATTGCAACTGGAGTTGTAATATCATTTCCTAATACCATATCCAAATTTGCCATAATAAGTTGTCCTGGTTGTACGTTATCAAGACCTGCATGTGCTGCTAAGATCTTTTGTGACATTGTCATTCCCATTGTTTATTCCCCCTCTATTTTTGCTTTTTCATTGATCGCTCGATTTAAGGCACTAACCATCGCTTGAATACTAGCAGCGATAATATCATCGTGTATTCCTACACCAAAACGATCTACATTGACACAATCATTTATTTCCACATAGGCACAAGCCTTTGATGCACTACTTTTTCCAAGTGAGTGTTCATTGTAATCAATGACATCAAAAGTTAAGCCTAAGTGTTCTCTAAAGGCATTAGCAACTGCATCTAAACGACCATTACCATTACCTTTGCACATTTTATGTTCCCCTTTAAAGTTCACTTCAACTTCTACAGAAATATCTCCATTTCTAGTAAAGTGATAATCGATTAATTCTAATGGAGCTTGTAAATTCACAAAGTCCTTTTCGAATATATCTTTAATTTCATTTGGCATTAGTTCTGCATGTTTCTTATCCGAAATATCTTTGATGTAGTAGCCAAATCCTTCACGGAAGCGTTTAGGTAAATCAAATCCGTAATACTCTTCCATCAAGTATCCAATTCCACCTTTTCCAGATTGTGAGTTGATTCGAATTACATCACTTTCATATTCACGACCAACATCTTTTGGATCAATTGGTAAATATGGAACATTCCATAAATCACTACCAATTTCTTCACGATATTTCAACCCTTTTGCAATCGCGTCTTGGTGACTACCAGAGAATGCCGCAAATACAAGTTTTCCTGCATATGGTTGACGGTCATAAACACGCATACGTGTTACTTCTTCATATACACGTACAATTTCTTGAATGTTGCTGAAGTCTAATTTTGGATTTACACCATGCGTAAACATATTTAATGCAAGAGTCACAATATCCACATTTCCTGTACGCTCTCCATTACCAAATAATGTTCCTTCAATACGGTCAGCACCAGCAAGTAAACCAAGTTCACTATCCGCTACACCACATCCACGATCGTTATGTGGATGCAAGCTAATTTCAACTGCATCACGGTGTTTCAAATGTTTATGCATATATTCAATTTGTGAAGCATAGACATGTGGCATACTCATTTCTACAGTTACCGGTAAGTTGATGATCGCTTTCTTATCTGGTGTTGGTTGCCATATATCAAGTACAGCATTACACACTTCAAGTGCATATTCCATTTCCGTTCCTGTAAAACTTTCTGGTGAATATTCAAAACGAATATCCCCTTTTGCATCTTTTGCCAATTCTTTTAATAACTTTGCTCCATTTGTGGCAATCGTAAGAATTTCTTCCTTTGATTTTCTAAAGACTTGTTCACGTTGCGCAACACTTGTTGAATTGTAAACATGCACCACTGCCTTTTTACATCCATCAAGCGCATCAAATGTCTTTTTGATGATATGTTCACGAGCTTGTGTAAGTACTTGCACAGTTACATCATCAGGAATTAAATCTTGTTCGATCAGTGTACGTAAGAATTGATATTCTGTTTCACTAGCTGCTGGAAACCCAACTTCAATTTCTTTGAATCCAACCTTTACGAGTAAATCAAAGAATTTTAACTTCTCATCTAAACTCATCGGAATAATCAAACTTTGATTTCCATCACGTAAATCGACAGAACACCATGTTGGTGCTGTATCGATATATTCTTTTTTTACCCAGTCAAAACAAGGCTCTGGTGGCATGAAATAACCACGCTTGTACTTATTAAAGTTCATAAACTTTACCTCCTATTACACAACAATATTCACTAATTTATTCTTAATTACAATTACTTTACGTAATTCTTTCCCCTCAATAAAACTTTGGATAGCTTCTAATGCCAATGCTTTTTCTTTAATTTCATCATCACTTGAACCATTAGCTATCATAAACTTACCACGTAATTTTCCGTTTACTTGTACGATAATTTCTAATTCATCTTCAACTAACATCGCTTCATCATATGTTGGCCAAGCTTCATATGTAATCGTATCGTTATGTCCTAAAATTACGTTCCATAATTCTTCACCTAAGTGTGGTGCAATTGGATATAGCATTTTTGTAAATCCTTCTGCATATGCTTTCGGGAAGTTTTTCTCTTTATATACCGCATTCACGAATATCATCATTTGCGAGATTGCAGTATTGAAGTTCAGACTTTCATAATCATCTGTAACTTTCTTAACTGTTTGGTGATATACCTTATCTAAGTTTGGATTTGCTACATCACTAATTTTACCTTCTTCAGTAAATAGACGATACACACGTACTAAGAAACGATGTGCACCTTCTACTCCACTTGTACTCCAAGGTTTATCGGCTTCTAATGGACCCATAAACATTTCATATAAACGAAGTGTATCTGCTCCATAATCTTCAACGATATCATTTGGGTTTACAACATACTCAGGGTAACGTTTTCCCATTTTCATATTGTTTTCACCTAGAATCATTCCTTGGTGAACAAGTTTCTTAAACGGTTCACTTGTTGGTGCAATTCCTTTATCAAACAAGTAACGGTTCCACATTCTTGCATATAATAAATGTCCAACAGCATGTTCTGGTCCACCAACATATAAATCAACTGGCATCCAGTGTTTTAATAACTCTGGATCTCCTATGGCTTTGTCGTTATGTGGATCAATATAACGTAAGAAATACCAACTTGAACCAGCACTTCCTGGCATAGTACTTGTCTCACGTTTTCCTTTTTTACCTTCTACTTCTACATGAACCCAATCCGTTGCTTTTTCTAATGGCGAAGATCCACTCGAACTAGGGCTATAGTCTTCAAGTTCAGGTAACACAAGTGGTAATTCACTTTCTGCAACTAACTGTTCAGTTCCATCTTCCATATGAATGACTGGAATTGGTTCTCCCCAGTAACGTTGACGTGCAAAGATCCATTCACGTAAACGATAGTTCACATGTTTTGTTCCTACATGGTGTTCTTCAAGCCATGCAATCATTGTTGCAATTGCATCTGCTTTATTCATTCCATCAAGGAATCCTGAATTGATATGTAAACCATCTTCTACATATGCAGCTTCTTCAATATTTCCACCTTCTAAAACAGCGATAATATCAATTCCATATTTTTTTGCAAAATCATAGTCACGCTCATCATGTGCAGGGACTGCCATAATTGCACCAGTTCCATATCCTGCAAGCACGTAATCTGCAATCCAAATTGGCACTTCTGCACCATTTACAGGATTTATTGCATATGCTCCAGTAAACACACCAGTTTTTTCTTTATTTAACTCTGTACGTTCTAAATCCGACTTACTTGCACATACTTTTTTATAGTCACTCACTGCCTGTTTTTGCGCGTCACTTGTAATCATATCAACAAGTACATGTTCAGGTGATAATACACAATACGTAGCTCCAAATAATGTATCTGGACGTGTTGTAAACACGGTGAATGTTTCATCATAGCCAGCAACTTTGAAATCAACATGTGCACCAACGCTTTTTCCAATCCAGTTACGTTGCATTTCTTTTGTTGATTTTGGCCAATCAAGATCATCCAAACCATCAAGTAGTTTTTCTGCATATGCAGGAATATCAATTGCCCATTGTTTCATATTGATACGAACGACTGGATATCCTCCACGCTCACTTTTTCCATCAATAACTTCATCATTTGCAAGTACAGTTCCTAATTCTTCACACCAGTTAACTGGCATATCGATATATTTTACCAATCCATCTTTATATAACTGTTCAAAAATCCATTGTGTCCATTTATAGTATGATGGATCACTTGTCGAAAAGGATTTATCCCAATCATATGAGAAACCTAATAACTGTAATTGTTCAGAGAAGATTTTAATGTTTGCTTCTGTAAATCCATTTGGATGATTTCCTGTAGAAATCGCATATTGCTCTGCTGGAAGTCCAAATGAATCAAATCCCATTGGGTGTAATACATTATATCCTTGCATACGTTTTAATCGACTTACTACATCTGTTGCTGTATATCCTTCTGGGTGACCAACATGAAGTCCTTGTCCTGATGGATATGGAAACATATCTAATGCATAGAATTTAGGTTTACTAAAATCCCATACATCTGTTTTAAACGTATCGTTATCTTTCCAATACTTACGCCATTTTGTTTCAATTGCTTTGTAATCAAATACCATATTTTTCTCCTTTTACCTAAAATAAAAACGTCCTTAGAAATTCATCTAAGGACGTTATAAACGCGGTACCACCTTAGTTCATATAGAAAAAATCTATATGCACCTTCATTATCGATTATCGCTCGATCCACGAATCGCTTATGTATTACGATTAGCTCCTTGGCGAGTTCACCTTAGCGTTTATACAAGTTTTCACCAACCACTTGCTCTCTATCATAAACTTTAAGATTACTACTCCAAATCTAAGCTATATTGTTACTTATTTTATCACAATTATTTACTTTTACAAGTAAACTCTAGATTTTCATAATTAGCTACAGTTTTCTTTAAACTTAAGCCTTTTTTGGTACTACCTTCAACTTCTAGTAAATTTGCTTCGATTAAATCTTCAACCGATGCTTCTTCTAAGTCAAATACGCTATCTTCTGTAAGTACATGATCTTTCAATGTATAGGTATATGTTACACCTTTTGTAGCTTCCATTTTCTCTTTAACTTCTTTTGCATTTTTATTTACATCATCTTCAGTAATTAAACCTTGATCAAATGCGCTTGTTAAATCCGTAGCAACATGTTGTGTAAGCTTTGTGATTGTATCATCATCAGCTTCCAGCGTTAAAGTTGCTTTTGTTTCTTCTTGTTCAATTGTACAGACAGTTGTTGTTTCTTCTTTTTTTGATTGACATCCACTTATAATAAGTAGACTTATCACTAACAAATACGTTAACTTTTTCATTTACATTCCTCTTCTTGATTTCTTATATCATTTACTTTTTCAGTATATCATATTCTATCAATTTATAAACGTAAGAAAATGGTTCGTATTATTTATTTTGAATGTACTCATCCATCGCTTGTGCAGCTTCTTTTCCTGCTCCCATTGCTAGGATTACCGTTGCAGCTCCAGTTACTGCATCTCCTCCAGCAAATACACCTTCTCGTGTTGTTGCTCCTGTTTTTGGATCTGCGATTAAACATCCCCACTTATTGGTGTCTAATCCTTCTGTGGTTCTGTGAATTAATGGGTTGGGACTTGTTCCTATCGACATAATCATACAATCGATATCTAGTGTGAAATTACTTCCTTCTTTGACTACTGGTCGTCTTCTTCCACTCTCATCAGGTTCTCCTAATTCCATTTGTACACATTCAATCGCTCTTACATTTCCTTTGTCATCACCAAGTACTTGGACTGGATTATTCAATGTCTTAAAGATAATTCCTTCTTCCATTGCATGTTCCACTTCTTCTTTTCTTGCTGGTAATTCTTCAGTTCCTCGACGGTACACAATGTATACTTCTGCTCCTAGACGTTTTGCACATCTGGCAGCATCCATTGCAACATTTCCTCCACCGACAACTGCTACTTTCTTACCTTTGAAAATTGGTGTATCAGCTTCTACATCATAAGCTTTCATTAAGTTAAAACGTGTCAGAAATTCATTTGCAGAGAATACTCCATTTAAGTTTTCTCCAGGTATTTTCATAAAGTTTGGAAGTCCTGCTCCACTACCGATGAATACAGCTTCATTTCCATCTTCAAATAGTTCATCAATATCAAACACTTTTCCAATAACCATATTGGTTTCCATGTGAACACCTAAGTCTTTGAGTGCTTGTACTTCTTTACTTACAATCGCTTTTGGTAGTCTGAATTCTGGAATTCCATATTCAAGTACTCCTCCTGCTTTATGTAATGCTTCATAGACTGTAACTTCATATCCTTTTTTCGCTAAATCTCCTGCACAAGTTAATCCTGCAGGTCCAGCTCCTACTACAGCTACTTTATGTCCGTTTTTCTCAATATTTGGAATCTTATTTTCTCCATTTGCCATATGATAATCAGCGACAAATCTCTCCAGCCTTCCAATTCCGACTGCTTCATGTTTAATGGCTCTTACACATAGCTTTTCACATTGATCTTCTTGTGGACATACACGTCCACATACTGCTGGTAAAGCATTGGTTTCTTTAATCTTATCGTAGGCTCCTTCGATATCTCCTTCTTTAATTAAGGCGATAAATTCAGGAATTTGCACACCTACTGGACATCCATTTACACAAGGTTTGTGTTTACATTGTAGACAACGATCCGCTTCTTCTTGTGCCATTTCTAAGGTATATCCTGTTGCTACTTCTGCAACGTTTTTATTTCGTACATTTGGCTCTTGATGTGGCATTGGTACTTTATTTGGACTCATGTTTGGCATAACTAGCGCACCTCCTTGTGAAATAAGTGACAGTCTTTTTCACGTGCTTTGGCTTCAAAGTCTGCATACTGTCTAGATCTTGCGATCGCTTCATCGAAGTCGACTTGATGTCCATCAAAATCAGGTCCATCTACACAAGCAAATTTCATTTCATTGTTTACACTTAGTCTACAGCATCCACACATTCCTGTTCCATCAATCATAATTGGATTCATGCTGACCGTTGTTTTCACATCATATTGTTTTGTGAGTTGGCAGACAAACTTCATCATAACTAGTGGTCCAATTGCGATGACTTCATCAAACACTTCACCTGCATCAAGTAGTTCTTGTAGTTTATTTGTGACTAATCCTTTTTCTCCTACAGTTCCATCATCACTCATCGTATACATATGATGACTAACTGCTTCAAATTCATCACGTAAGATTTCTAAATCTTTATTTCTAAATCCTGTGATTACCGTTACCTCAGTACCATTTTCATATAAAGCTTTGGCTGTTGGGTAGGCAATTGCACAACCAACTCCTCCACCAACTACACAGACACGTTTCATACCTTCTACATGACTTGGTACACCTAGTGGTCCTACAAAGTCAAGAATGGCATCTCCCACTTCTAGATTATCTAGTAACATCGTACTACGACCTACCAATTGGTAAATAATCGTAACAAGTCCTTTTTCACGATCATAATCTGCAACAGTTAAGGGAATTCTCTCTCCCATTTCATGTGAACGAAGGATAATAAATTGTCCTGCTTTTGCCTTTTTAGCAATTGCTGGTGCTTCTACTACCATTTTCGTAACCGTTGGATTTAATCGTTCTTTTTCAACAATTTTATACATAATAGACCCCTTAGTATTTTTCTATACGTTGTGAAACTTCATTTTTCACTTCTTCTAGTTTCACCATAAAGCGTTGATCTAAATTCGTTAAGTTATATCCTTCTCGATATATAAATCCATCGCGATATTTCTTTCTTATTCCCTTACAAGGTTTTTGCTCGAGATTATATAAATCTAATAATTCTTGTGGAATTGCAGATCCCCAAATATAAGTTTTAGGAACATGCAACATAATTGCAAATTGTGTTTGTCTTTCATAAACAAAGATTTGTTTGCTACATGAATGCTCTTGATTGTTCATTTGTTTCAAGTAAGGGACGAAGTTATCACCATGTGAGATTTCCACAAAATCATCTAAATCTGATAATTCGAGTTCTTCTTTATCATGTAGTGGAGAATCTTTTGCAAGTGTCACAAGGTGCTTAAATTCCCAAATTGGTTCAAAAATCACCTTCTTATTCTTTAAATAGTCACGGAAATAGTTTTCATGTGCCATATCATAACGAATTACACCTAGATTAAATAGTCCTTCTGCTACATTGGTAATGGCTTGCATTGAGTTTGTCTCTTGAATATTGACACGAATGGATTTATTTAAATCCAACTCTTCAATTAACTTTACAACGGCATAAGAAATATAACTTCCTCTAGGTATGGCTACATTGAAACGTTGCACATCTTTAAAATCATCCAAACGAATTTGTTCGATTTTTTCAATTTGTGCCAACACTTCTTTGGCATACTTAATTAACTGTGCACCTTCTGGTGTAGGTACAGTTCCTTTTGGTCCGCGTTCAAAAATGGTAAAGCCAAGGGTTTCTTCAAATTCCTTAATAACTTTACTCAAGTTTGGTTGCGCCATAAACAGTTTTTCAGCTGCATGCGTTATGGAGCGGCGTTTCTCAATTTCAATAACGTATTTAAGATATGTTGTGTTCATAGTATCTCCCTGTAACCCAAGTGGGTCATATACATAAATGTATTATAGGTGATTTACTACCTATCTTCAACTAAAGAACTTTACAATTCTTTTATAGAGCAACAACCTTTAAAATTGCATCGATTAAAGATAATTCTTTTACTACATCATCAACATCTTTGCTATTCACATCGACCATTGTATACGCATAATCATTTTTACTTTTATTGATTAAGTTTTCAATATTAATTCCTTTATCAGAAATCGTTTGCGTAATTTGGGCAATCATATTTGGTGCATTACGGTGGAAAATTGTAATTCTTGCTTCTCCACTACGATCCATATGTACATTTGGTAAGTTCACCGAATGTAAAATGTTTCCATTTTCTAAGAAATCTTGAATTTGATCCACTGCCATAATTGCACAGTTTTCTTCTGATTCTGGTGTTGACGCACCTAAATGTGGAATACAAATTACACCTTTCGCATGTAAGATATCTCCATTTGGGAAATCGGTAACATAATTTTTTACTTTCCCTGCTTCAATTGCATCTACAACAGCTTTTTCATCAACGAGTCCACCACGTGCAAAGTTAAGAATACATACGTTATCTTTCATTTTTGCAATCGCTTCACTATTGATCATGTTTTTTGTTTTATCGCTTAATGGAACATGCACTGAAATGTAATCACATTTCTCATATAGTTCTTCTAATGTTTTCGCATAATGTACTTTGCGTGATAACTGCCAAGCAGCATCAATTGAAATATATGGATCGTATCCATACACTTCCATACCAAAGTGCAATGCTAAGTTTGCTACTTTGATACCAATGGCACCTAGACCGATAATTCCTAGCTTTTTACCACGTAACTCATTTCCAACAAAGTTACTTTTTTCTTTTTCGACAATAGTTGATACATCATCGTTTTCTGCTAATGTACTTACCCAGTTCATCGCATTATATACAGGACGTGCGGATAATAGCATACCAGCAAATACCAATTCTTTAACTGCATTCGCATTTGCTCCAGGTGTATTAAAACATACAATTCCTGCTTCACTACAACGATCGATTGGTAAATTGTTAACTCCTGCTCCAGCACGAACAATGGCACGAAGTTCATCGTTAAACTCCATATCGTTTAATTTAGCACTACGTACTAAAATCCCATCCGGATTTACTACATCTTCACCGAAACGGTATGTTTCATCATCAAAGAGTGCTAAACCCTTTGGTGAGATTTTATTATATAGTTTTATATTCATTTTGTATTTTCCTCTTCAAATTCTTTCATAAACGCAACTAGTGTTTCTACACCTTCTTTAGACATCGCATTGTAAATGCTTGCACGCATTCCACCAACACTTCTATGTCCTTTTAAATTCACCATTCCTTTAGCTTTCGCTTCTTTTACAAATTTTGCATCTAATTCTGCATCACCAGTAACAAATGGCACATTCATTAATGAACGGTCTTCTTTTGCGACAGTTCCTTTAAATAGTTTTGATTGATCTAAATAATCGTATAAGATTTGTGCTTTTTCTTGGTTATATTTACCAAGGTTTTCTAGACTGCCAAATTCTTCTTCAATCCATTCAAGCACAAGCCCTAAAATGTAAATTGCATATGTAGGTGGCGTATTAAACATCGAATCGTTATCCGCTTGCACCTTGTATGAAAGCATTGAAGGTAGTGTTGTATCATCTTTAATTAAGTCTTTACGCACAATTACAACAGTCAGTCCTGCCATACCCATATTTTTTTGCGCACCTGCAAAGATAATTCCATATTTACTTACATCAATTGCTTCAGAAAGAATACAACTTGATAAATCTGCGACTAAAGGAAGTCCTTTTGTATCAGGTAGTTCTTTATATTTTGTTCCATAGATTGTATTGTTTTCACAAATATAGAAGTAGTCCACATCTTCTGGTACTTCATAGTCTTTTGGGATATATGAGAATGTGTCATCTTCACTACTAGCAACAACGACTGCTTCTCCAAATTTCTTCATTTCACCAATTGCTTTTTTTGACCAAGCTCCTGTATTAATAAATGCTGCCTTTTTATGTTTTCCTAAAAGATTCATTGGCACCATTGTAAACTGTGTACTTGCTCCCCCTTGTAAGAATAACACTTCGTAATTCTCAGGAATGTTCATCAGTTTCATTAGCTTGGACTTACAGGAGTTGAAAACCTCTACAAACTCAGCCGAACGATGAGACATCTCCATAATTGATTGTCCTGTTTGGTTGTAGTTAAGCATTTGTTCGCTTGCTTTCTTTAGAACCTTATCACTCATTTGTGATGGTCCTGCACTAAAGTTAATCACTCTGTTCATAATTTCAATCTCCTTTATAATATTGTATCCTATTGTAACACAAAATTTTCAAAAAATTGAAATAAATGTAATTTTTTTGTAAGAAATGTAACTTTTGTAATTTCTTATTTTCATTTTGTTACATATTTAGCTTTTAGACAATTAAAAAGGATTCTCTTTTCAATTGTAAGAGAATCCTTTTATCTAGAGTTGCCTTTCATTTTTTGTATCCTGTTCAACTCTTTTTCAGGATAGTTCTTTAATGAGCGATATTTGGGATTTTTGTCACCCTCACTCCTCGGGAGACATCTTTCTAGGTATCTCTACCTTGTACTTGTATTATAAATTAGAATGCGAAATTCGACAATGTCATTCCTACCAGATATAAAACCGATTTTTCCAAATGTGAGGATATGCTATAATATCCAAAAGAAATGAGGGATTTATATGATTGATGGACACATGCATTTGGAATTTGGAGAGCTTAGTAAAGCATATGTATACGAATTTATTAATGAAGCAAAAAGAAAAGGGTTTGATACGATTCAAATATTAGATCACACCCATCGCTTTGTAGAATTCAAACCGATCTATGAAAATTTACGTGTGCATGAAATACAAGATACTTGGCTTCAAGGCAAAACAAAATTCTGTGATAGCGTATTCGATTTTATTAATTTAATGAAAGAAATCCAACAAGAAGAAACGGAGATTGAAGTACGTTACGGTTTAGAAGTTTGCTATGCTCCAGAGTATGAGGATTTCTTAAGAGAAGAACTCGCAAAATATGATTTTGATTTTGTCGTTGGTGCAATCCATTCTATTGACGGAGTTCTCTATGATATGAACTTCTCAAAAGAGTTATTGTGGGATGTATATGAAGTAAATGATATTTATAAACGTTACTATCAACTTGTTATGCAACTTATTGAAAGTGATTTATTTACGCAACTTGCACACCCAGACCAATTAAAACTATTTAATCACTACCCTACATATGATTTACAAGAAATCTATGATGCACTTGCGATTGCATTAAACAAACATCACATGAAAGCTGAAAACAATACCGGAATTCATTATCGTTATCACCACGAAGATATTGGAGATAATGAACAGTTACTTGAAACATTAAAAAAACATGGAGTAAAGATGATTACTGCAAGTGATGCCCATAAACCAAGTGATGTTGGTACAGATATAGATATAATTGAAAGAAAAACGATGAACTAAATCATCGTTTTTTTATATGACATAATACAACGCAAAACCAACAACACCGGAAACAACAGTAAGTAATATTGGGTTTACATTCTTTTTAATATGCAAATAACTGCATACAGCAACAACCAACAAGGCAAATATATCTGGTGCATGTGGGTTCGCGATCAGTTGTGAAAGAGTATCTACACCAAACACAACACCAAGTAGTAATGTAAAACCTGCACTTGCAACTAAACCAACTGCTGCTGGTTTTACCATATCAAGAAACTGATTCACTTTTGGATTATGGGCAAAGGTGCGTTTGAACTTAATAAATAATGGAACTAAAACAAATGAAGGCACACAAACTGCTGCAGTAGCTACTGTTGCACCAGCAAATCCATCCACTAAATATCCAACATAGGTTGCTGCATTAATTGCTATTGGGCCAGGAATCAACATATCAAGTGCATTTAAATCAGCAAACTGATGAAGTGTTAAACCAAGTTTTAAGGATTCGTCAAGTACCATGGATAACATGGCATATCCTCCCCCAAAACCCAAAAATCCGATTTTTAAAAAGGCAAGTAAGATTTGTATTAACATGAACTCTTACCTCCATCCTTTTTTATATAACTGTAGTATACAATCCCAAATATACCTGCAAACAATATAACGTAAGGTGCTTGGAAATTAAAAACCGTAATTACTAGAAAGCTTGTGATCATCATAATCCAGTTAATCGTCTTATCTAAACTATGTTGACCAATCGAAATTGCAGCCGCAAAAATAAATGCAACTGCTGATGCACGAATTCCAACAAATGCCATTTGTAAAGGCCCTTCTTGTGGTATATATTCATAGAGTATTGTTGCTAGTAACATAAAAACAAACGCAGGTAATATACTACCTAAAGCAGCAGCAAGCATACCAGGAATCCCATTACTTTTTTTTCCAAAGAAACATGCACTATTTAAAGCTATGATTCCTGGGAGCGTTTGTGCCATGATTGCATCTTCTAAAAACTCATCTTTATTCATTAATTTATGTTTATCAACAATTTCCTTTTGCAGCAAAGGTAACATTGCAAGACCACCTGCAAAAGTAAATGTTCCAGCAATTACAAAGGAACGAAATAATATCCAATTTACATTTTTTTGCATATGACCTCCTATAAATGTTGTATCAACTTTGTACGCGCCTTATAATCTTGCATATAGTTTTCTATGATTTGATAGAAATGCTTGCTGTGATTTGGTTGTACAAAGTGTGCTAGCTCGTGTAGTACTACATATTCACAAAATGACTTTGGCAAATGTAGTAAGTTTGTATTTAATGTGATTTGGTTAGATCTAGTTGCACAACTTCCCCATCTAGATTTCATCTTTCGTACTTTTAGTTCTGGAAATGAAAGCCGATAATCATCTAACATATGATCAAATTCATGAATAACTTCAATAAATCTCTTTTCACACTCTTGACGTATCCACTTATTCAATAGCGTATCACATTCTGCTTTATCATTCACGTAATATGCGTATACTTCACTGCCTAGAAATTGAATGCCTTTCTTATTGGATTGCACACAAATAATCGTATATTCTTCATCAAAGATATATAACGAACGGTTTTTCTGTATTGAAGTAAAAATTCGTTCAAATATTGCATGTTGTTTTTCTTGTTTTGTAAGAATCCAAGACACTCTCTCTTGTAAGAATGCATCAATTTTATTTTGTGGAATATACGGATTCGCACTTACTTTTAAAGAACCATCTTCTTGAATTCGCATAACCATATTCTTCATTTTCTTTCGTTCCAATTGATATGTAATTCGATATCCATCAATTAGGATTTGTTTTGTTTCTATCATACGCTATAAACATTAACACAAAACTAGATTTGTGTTAAGATAATTAACATGAATAATCCATTTCCATATAGTGAAGATAACAAGCGATATTATACTTGGAGTCACTATTTAAAAACGAAATATAAAAATAAAGTATTTAAAGTCGCTTTAAATGCAAACTTCACATGCCCTAACCGTGATGGTACATGTGGTGTTGGAGGTTGTACGTTTTGTAGTAGCTACGGTAGTGGTGATACCATCGAAGATAAATTTGAACCATTAGATGTTCAATATGTAAGTAATTTAAAAATTATGCAACACAAATGGCCTCAAGGAAAAGCAATCGCCTATTTTCAAGCTTATACCAATACATATGGCAGTGTGAAACAAGTTAGTGAAATGCTAAAGCCTTTTCTATTTAAAGACGAAATTGTCGCGATTTCCTTAGCAACTAGAGCAGATTGTTTAAGTGATGAAATGATTGAATACTTAGATTTTGTAAGTAGAAAGAAAGACATTTGGATCGAACTTGGTCTACAAACAACAAATGATGCAATTGCTAAATCATTAAATCGTGGACACGATTATCAATGTTTTCTTGAAACTGTAGAAAGATTATCAAAAACAAATCTCAAGATTTGTGTGCATTTAATGAATTCATTACCTGGAGAAAGCAAAGAAGATATGATTCAAAATGCATATAAAGTTGGTCAGCTTCCTATTCATGCAATCAAAATTCATATGCTATATATACTAAAGGATACGGTGCTTGGTAAATCATATCTTCAACACTCATTTCCAATGTTAGATAAGGATGATTATATCGATGTAGTTATTTCTCAATTAGAGGTACTGCCTAAACATATTATCATTCAGCGTTTAACCGGAGATGGAATGCGTGGCGAACAAATTGGTTCTGAATGGATGTTTAAGAAAACCATTGTACTTAATGATATTGATAAAGCCATGGTCGCACGTAACACTTGGCAAGGAAAAGTTTTAGAAACAAAATAAACCTATGCACTACTTTATGATATTATCCCCCTTAGGTAGACAGTGCAAATAAATAAAGCACTTTTAACCTAAGGGGGTTTTATTATGGGAAGAAAAAATAAGTATTCATTTCAAGAAAAAGTTCAAGCATGTGAGGATTATATAAGTGGCAAGTACAGTGCAAAAGAAATTGCTTTAAATCTAAAGATGACAAAATATGGAAATAAAAAAGTCTTAGAGTGGGTTCGTATGTATAAACAAAATGGACCATCGATTTTTGAAACAAGAGAACGGAATAATCACTATTCAAAAGAATTTAAAGAGCAAGTAATAAATGAATATTTTAGTAAAGGATTATCATATCGTGATTTAGCAGTTAGATATGCTGTTCCATCATTCCGAACTGTTGCGAATTGGGTTACAATGTATACTAAAGGTGAACAATTAAAAGATTATAAACCTAAACCGGAGGTATACATGACA